>DAIERH010000189.1 GCA_027346925.1 Geobacter sp. | reverse complement strand
GGTTGGCGCTGTCGGCGGCCTCCTTGGCCGCCTGCAGCTCCTCGGCCGCACGCTTGCGATCGGTGATGTCCTCCTTGACAGCCACAAAATAGGCGATGGCGCCTTTTTCGTCCCGAATGGGGGAGATGGAGGCATGCTCCCAGTACACCTCGCCGTTCTTCTTCCTGTTGCAGAACTCTCCCCGCCATTCACTGCCGCTCTGAATCGTCGCCCACAGATCCTGGTAGAACTCCTTCGACTGGAAACCGGCGTTGAGTATGCTCGGATTCCGGCCGATGGCCTCCTCCGCACGAAAACCGGTAACCTCCGTGAATTTCGGGTTGACGTACTCGATCAGGCCGTGGCGGTCGGTGATGACCACGGCGGCCGGACTGTTTTCCACGGCGCAGGAGAGCTTGAGCGACTTTTCCAGGGCGGTTTCAGCCTCGCAGCGCCGTGCCTCGAGTTCCGCATTTATGGAGTGCAACTCGTTATTGGCATCCTCCAGTCGCCTTGTCCTCTCGGCCACCTTTTGCTCAAGCTCCTCGTTGATCCTCCTGATCGTCTCCTCGGCCTGTTTGCGCTCGGTGACATCGGCGACCAGGCCGTCGTAGGCAATCAACCGCCCCTGTTCGTTGTATCCCGGCACAATGGTGTCCCGCACCCAGCGGATTGAGCCATCCCTGTGAAGGATGCGGTGTTCGATGCAGGCCGGGCCGCCGCCGGCACAGATGCCAGCCACCTGCTCGGCGACAAGCTCCCGGTCCTCCTCGTGGATCATGGTGAGCCAGAGCTTCGGATCGGCATGGTATTCCTCGGCCGAGTAGCCGGTCACGGCCGCGCAGCCGGGGCTGTGGGTCGTTGCAAAGGGATGCCCGTCCTCGATGTAAACGGTGTAGGTATAGCTCGTGACCGATTCCAGCAGGTTCTGGTAGCGCAGCTTGCTGTCCCGCAACGCCTCCTCCATCCGGTTGCGCTCGGTCACGTCGTGCAGGATTCCCAGCTTGGTGATGGTGCCGTCCCCGTTCGTCAGCGGCGTTGTGAACGTGTCATAGACCTTGCCCGCCTTGTGATAGATCCATTCCCAGCGAAAGGATTTTTCGGCGAACAGGGCAGGATTCGTGCAGGAAGCGCATGGCTCCGTGCGGCCACGGAGATACTCATGGCAGGTCAGGTCGCCCATTGGCCCGAATTCTCTCTCGATCACGGGATTCATGTACACGATCCCGTACTGCTGGTTGGCGATATAGACGCCGTCGTTCATGGCATCGAGAATCCCCTTCAGCTTGTTCCGCTCCAGGGAAAGTTCGGCGGTGCGCTCCTCCACCCGTATCTCCAGCTCGTCGTGAACCTTTCTCAGCGCCTCCTCGGCCTTGGCCTGCCCAGCCGCCAACTCCCGCTCCGCCTCGTACAGGCCGCGGACATATCGCTCCCGCTTGCTGACCCACCACAGATACATCCCCAGTCCCGCCGCGATGACCAGCATGCCGCCCATGAGCACCACAAACCACGCCCGCCGGGAAACCGGCGCGTAGATATCGGCCGTATCGACCTTGGCGACTATCGACCAGGGTGAGCCGGGTATGGTTCGGGACGCGGCAAGCACACGCACGCCCCGATAATCAATCCCCTCGGCGACGGCCGCCACCTGCCCGAGAACAGCGCGGCCGGCAGGCAGCTCGTTTTGGGCCATCGACTGGCGCAGCCTGACGGCGGAGTTTTTCCGGTGGCGGAGTTCATTCAGATAGAGGACATCACTGCCGTCGCGCTCGACCAGGAGTGTCTCCGCCGTGGCACTCGGGGTGGGCCAGGATTGGATGAGAGGATACAGAAATGTTCGCGGGTCGATTTCGAACACGACCACGGCAAGGCAGCGTGAGCGGTTGCCCTCGGTATACCTGATGGGAACGATGAGGTTCAGATGGATGTGATCAAGGGTCGCCCCCCGGTGAAAATCGGTAAAGAGCAACTCCTGTTTCCCGGCAGCCTCTTGTATCTTGACAAGGTCGTCACGTTCCGGCGGTCCGGTGCCGGCCGGGACGGACGCGATGACCCCTCCCCCCGGCTTGAGCAGGGCGACCCTGCTGTAACCGCTGCTCTCCCGCATGGAGGTCAGCCAGGCCCGGATCTCTCCGAGAGTACGGGAGGTCTCCCTGCCCGTGAGAAAGTCGTTGACCCGGTGGGAAATCATGCGGTTCGCGTAGATTTCCTGGGCGTTGGCCAGGCGTTCCCTGCGCCATTGGGCGATCTGGCCGGCCTTCAGATCGGCAATGGCGGCGAGTTCGCCGCGTTTTTCCTCAACCGTGATCAGCTTGTGGTGCAGAAAGTAGCCGTAGCCGGCGAAGCCGACCAGGAGGGTGATGGAGATGAAGGCGAGCAGATACCGCGAACGAACTGAACCGGTTATGTGACGTGCATCTGTCATGGCGCCTTCATGCTGGTCATCGCGGTCATTGTTCCCAATTGTTTTCGGAACTGAAACTATCTTATTTATCCCGTTTGGGTACCAACCGTTCCCGGCGTTGGCGAGATGTCTCCGTTATCGTCGAGGCATGCAGGATTGGTAAAAAAATTATTATCACAAACATTCCACAATTGGAATAATTGAATCCATGTAATCTCCGCGCGGCCAATCCTCCCTGCCCGGGGACTAGACCCGGAACCTGCTTGCCATGGTCTTTAGCTCGTCCGCCGACTTGGTCAGGTTCGCGGAGGCCCTGTCCGTCTCCTGCGTGCCGCGGGAAACATCCTCGATGACGCCCGAGATGGCGCGGATGTTGTCCATGACACCGGCCGTTGTGGCCGACTGTTCCTCCACCGCCGTGGCGACCTGGGCAACGCTGTCGGTCAACACCTCGATGTGCGACGTGATATCGGAGATCGCCCTGCTGGAAAGCTTGACCCGGTCAACCCCGTTTTGCACGCTCCGGGAGCTTTGCTCCATCGACCCCATGACATTCTTCACATCACGCTGCAGGGTGACGATGATTCTCTGGATCTCGCTCGTGGCCTTTGTCGTCCGTTCCGCCAGCTGCCTCACCTCGTCCGCGACCACGGCGAACCCACGGCCCTGTTCACCTGCCCGGGCCGCCTCGATGGCGGCATTCAACGCCAGCAGATTGGTCTGATCGGCAATATCCTCTATGGTTGCCACAATCGCACCGATCTGGTTGGAGTTGTTACCCAGGGACCCCACCGCGTTGGTCGTATCGGTGACCATTGTTCCGATCTCATCCATCATCTGGGACATCTCGTCGATGGTCCGTGCCCCGTCGTTCGTGGCCGTTTTGGTCTCGGAGGCGTTATCGGCCATCACCTGGCAGTTCCGCGCTATGTCGGTGCTTACCGACGAGAGTTCCTCGACGGCATTGACAACCGCCGTTGACTGGCCCACGGCCATCTGTGCGCCTTGGGCGATATTTTCCGAGGTTCTTTTGAGATTGACGGCATCAGCGGTCAGGCCGTTGGATGTTGCCTGAATCCCGGCGATAATGGAGCGCACCGATGTCTGCACCTCCCGGATCGACGTCAGGACCCAGCTGATCTCGTTTTTGTTCCTGACCACGATCGTCTGGCCGAGGTCCCCCTGCGCCATGGCCTGCAGGTAGCCGATGACACGCTTGATCGATGTCCCGATGCCCCAGATGTTGAGCATGCCGAAAAAGGCCCCCAGGCCTATGAACAGGGCCAGCGAACCCAGGCGGATCGGCAGGGAGTCGGATCGTCCCAGGATGGCGGCGGCGATGATGCACAGGCTGTAGCAGAAACAGAGCAGGGCGATCCTGGTCTTGATGGACAGTCTGAAATAGATTTGTTGGAGGGTCTGCATGGGTGATCTCGCTTTTCCGAAGAAAGTGTATGGGCTGCCGCGGCAGGGGGAAGTAAAAAATATCCATTAAGAAAGAGGCCGTCAATAGGAGACATTCAAGATGAACCCAATTTAACGGTCATAGTTTCCGGCATGGTAGGAGCTGCGCACATAGGGACCGCTCTCCACGTGGGCAAACCCCATCCCCAGGGCAGTCTCCCGGAGCTGTTCGAACAGCTCCGGCCGGACATACTCCCGCACCGGGTAATGCCGCCGGCTGGGAGCCAGGTACTGGCCGATGCTGAGATAGGCGCAACCGACCGCACGCAGGTCCCCGAGCACCTGTACGCCCTCGTCCACGGTCTCTCCCATGCCGAGCATGATGCCGGACTTGGTGGGAATATGCAATCCGAGTTCCCTGCACATCCGCAGCACCTCGAGCGAACGCCCGTAATCGGCTCCGCTGCGGATATGGTAGAGCCGCGGTACCGTTTCCAGGTTATGGGCGATGATATCGGGCCCCGAGGCCATGACCGTTTCCAGGCTCTGGCGGAGGCCCTGGAAATCGGGGATCAGCGGTTCGATGCGGGTCGCCGGCGAGACCGCGCGGATGGCGGCCACCGTGGCGGCATAGAGGGATGCCCCGCCGTCCGGCAGGTCGTCGCGGGTCGGACTGGTGATCACCACGTGGGCCAGCTTCAGGCGCGCCACCGCCTCCGCCACCCTGGCCGGCTCGTCCCGGTCCACCGGCAAGGGCCGCGTCTTGTCCACGTTGCAGAAGGAGCACTGTCGGGTGCAGTTCCTCCCCAGGATCAGAAAGGTGGCCTGGCCGCAGCGGAAACATTCGGAGATGTTGGGACAGAGCGCCTGCTGGCAGACCGTGTTCAGCCGCAACTCCCCCAGGAGCGCCCGCATCCCGGCCTGTTCGCCGGGGCTGACCCGCTTTTGCAGCCACTCGGGCTTGCGTTGAATATTCACTCCCCCACCCCTTCCAGATTCCAGCTGTCCGTGGAATA
>DAIERH010000188.1 GCA_027346925.1 Geobacter sp. | reverse complement strand
GTGGCCATCCTCTCGGAAAACCGGGCAGGCTGGGTGATCGCCGATATGGGCATACTGATTGCGGGAGCCGTCACGGTGCCGATCTATGCCACCAGCACGCCCGAACAGATCGAGTATGTGCTCAACCACTCGGAGGCGCGCATCGTCTTTGTCTCCAACAAGTTCCAGTACAGCAAGCTGCTCAAGGTGCGCAACGCCATCCCCCGTGTGGGGCAGGTGGTTTCCTTTGAACGCTTCCTGGGTCACGCATCTCTGCCGGTGTGCACCTTCTACCAGATGTCGGAGATCGATGACGCCATTACGGAAGAGGAGCGGCGCACACTTGAGGCGGGAATCGACACCATCGCCCCCGACGACCTGCTGACCATCATCTATACCTCCGGCACCACCGGAGTGCCCAAGGGGGTCATGCTCAGTCACTACAATATACTCTTCGACGCCTTTTACGGCGCCAGGAAATCCGCGGTGCTGACCGACCGGGAAACGGTGCTCAGTTTCCTGCCGCTCAGCCATGTCCTGGAACGGACCGTGGGCTACTACATGACCATCATGTGCGGATCGCTCTTGGCCTTTGCCGACAGCATCGAAAAGGTGCCGGAAAACATGCTTGACGTGAAGCCGACCATCATGGTCAGCGTCCCCCGGCTGTTCGAAAAGATTCACTCCCGCATCTTCGAGACCGTCCACAAGATGCCGTTTCTCAAGCGCTGGCTGTTTCACCGGGCACTCAGCATCGGCAAGATCTACGTAAATCTCAAGTACATCCGGCGCCAGTCCCCGCCGTTTTTGACCTCCCTCGAATATGCCCTGGCCGACCTGCTGATCTTCCGGTCCCTGCGGGAACGTTTCGGCGGCAACATGCGGGTCTTCTGTTCCGGAGGCGCGCCGTTGGACAAGAGCATCAATGAATTCTTCTGGATCATCGGCCTCCCCATCCTGGAGGGGTACGGCCTGACCGAGACCAGCCCGGCGGTGACACTCAATACCCTGGAGCAGGTACGCTTCGGCTCGGTGGGCACCGTCCTGGAGCAGACCGAGATAAGGACCGATGACGACGGAGAGCTGTTGATCCGGGGGCCGCAGGTGATGTCGGGGTACTACAAGGACCCGGAGATGACCGCCCAGGCCTTTCACGATGGTTGGTTCAGGACCGGCGACGTTGGGCACATCGAGGACGGCTTCGTCTACATCACCGACCGCAAGAAGGAGTTGATCATCACCGCCGGCGGCAAGAACATCGCCCCCCAGCCGGTGGAAAACGAGCTGAAGCTGGACAAGTATATCTCCCAGGCCTTCGTGTACGGCGACCGCAAGCCGTACCTGACGGCGCTCCTGGTGCCGAATTTCGACCGGGTCATCGAGTATGCCCGCGAACACCATGTCAACTACTACGACATGGACGACCTGGTGATGCACGAGCCGATCGAGGAATTCCTGGAGCAGCGGGTGGCCGAGGTCAACAGCCGCCTGGCGCCCTATGAGACCATTAAGAAATTCGTGCTTTTGCCGCGGGATTTCTCCATCGAGGGGGGGGAGCTGACTCCTACCCTGAAGCTCAGGCGCAAGCAGATCTACGAGAAGTACAAGGACAGGATCGAACGGATGTATGGGGAAAACGGAAACTGAACCCATTAACCTTTCAAGCTGACACCTTACCACCCCTCGCCCCTCCTAAAATGGGAGGGGGGACGTAATCTCCCCTCCTTACTAAGAAGGGGTAGGGGGTGGTTGGGGTTCGTTTCATCTGATTGAACGCGGAATAAAGGAGCATAATTCGTCATATGCACTCAATGGAGGAACAAGCATGAGACAGATCAACAAGGTGGCAGTTCTGGGGGCAGGCGTGATGGGGGCGACCATCGCCGCCCATCTGGCCAATGCCGGCATTCGAACGCTCCTCCTGGATATGGTCCCACGGGAGCCCAGCGAGGCGGAAAAAGCGACCGGACTGACCCTGGACGACCGGGCGGTGCGCGACCGTCTGGCCGCATCCGGAGTGGAAGGGTTGAAGAAGATGAAACCGGCCCCCCTGTTTCTCCCGGCCTATGGTGCCGCTATCGAGGTGGGGAACTTCGATGACGACATGGCCCGGCTCAGGGAGTGCGACTGGGTGGTCGAGGTGGTGCTGGAGAACATGGCGGTCAAGAAGCAGCTCTTTACCGAAAAGGTGGTTCCGAACCTGAAACAGGGGGCGGTCCTCACCACCAACACCAGCGGCCTGTCGGTCAACGAGATGGCCCAATGCCTGCCGGAGAGCGTCCGCCGGAACTTCCTGGTGACCCATTTCTTCAATCCGCCGCGTTACATGCGGCTCTTGGAGATCGTTCCCTGCGACGATACCGACCCGGCCGTGACCGAGTTCATGGCCGCCTTCATCGCCCGTCGGTTGGGGAAGGGGATCGTCTACGCCAAGGATACCCCCAACTTCATCGCCAACCGCATCGGCGTCTATGCCATAGCCAACTGCGTGCGCACCATGCTGGAGATGGGGATGACCGTGGAAGAGGTGGACGCGGTGGCCGGGCCCGCCACGGCCCGGCCCAAGAGCGCCGCTTTCCGCACCGCCGACCTGGTGGGGATCGACACGCTAAGGCATGTGGCCAACAACTCCTATGACCTGCTGGTGAACGACGACGAACGGGAGATATTCCGTTTCCCCGAGTTCATCGAGGCCATGGTCGCCAAGGGACTGTTGGGAAACAAGAGCAGGCAGGGGTTTTTCAAGAAGTCCAAGGGTGAGGACGGGGCGAACGCCTTCTTCTACTACGATTACACGACCGGAGACTATGCGCCGTCAAAACGTCCCAAATTTGCCTCCGTGGACGGTGCCAAGCAGATCGACGATCCGGCCAAACGGCTCCAGGCGGTCATTACCGCCACGGACAAGGGGGCCGAGTTTGCCTGGCGCAACCTGCGCGACACCCTGATCTACACCTTCAAACGCATCCCGGAGATCAGCGACGACATCGTCAATATCGACAATGCCATGAAGTGGGGATTCAACTGGGAAATCGGTCCATTCGAGATGCTGGACGCCATTGGCACCGCCTATTTCGTGGACCGGGCCGAAAAGGACGGTATACAGGTCCCGGCCGGCTTGAAGGAGATCGAGAGCTTCTACCGCTTCGAGAACAACAGGAAACAGTACTGGTGCGTCACCGCCAAGGCTTGGCGCGATTGCCCTGTCCAGCCCGACCGCATCGCCCTCTCCATCCTCAAGCGCGCAAACGGCATGGTGGAGAAAAACAGCGGCGCATCGGTGCTCGACCTGGGGGACGGCGTGTTCTGCCTGGAATTCCACACCAAGATGAACGCCATCGGCAACGAGATCCTGTCCATGGTCCACAAGGCGATCAAGCGTACCCAGGAGGATGGGATCGGCCTGGTGATCGCCAACGAAGGGGCCATGTTCTCGGCCGGCGCCAACCTGATGCTCCTGGTGATGGCCATCGCCGAAGGGGCCTACGACGAGATCGCCATGACGGTCAAGGGGTTCCAGAAGGCCATGATGGCCATCAAATACTCCCCGATCCCGGTGGTGGCCGCGCCCCATAACCTGGTCATGGGTGGCGGCTGCGAGACCTGCCTGCATAGCGACGCCATCACCCCCCATGCCGAAACCTACATGGGGCTGGTGGAGATCGGCGTGGGGCTGCTCCCGGCCGGGGGCGGCACCAAGGAGATGGCCATCCGTGCCATCAAACTGGCCGGCCGGTTTGAGACCGACGTGCAGCCGTTCCTGTTCAAGAACTTCATGAACATCGCCATGGGCAAGGTCAGCATGTCGGCCGCCGAACTGTACGACATGGGCTTCATGTCCCCCGCTGATGGCATTTCCATGGACCTGGACCGGCGCATCTACGACGCCAAGCAGAGGACAATCGCCCTGGCAACCACCTACCGCCCTGCCGTGCCGCTCACCGACCTGAAGGCGCCAGGCAGGGGCGTGGCTGCCACCATCAAGTCCCAGCTTTGGAACATGCGCATGGGGGGCTTCATCTCCGAGTACGACCAGTTCCTGGCCGCCACCATTGCCGACGTGATCACCGGCGGCGACGTCCCTGGCGGCACCCTGATCACCGAGGAGTACCTGCTGGATCTGGAGCGGGAGGCGTTCGTCCGGCTCTGTGGCCAGAAGAAGACCCTGGAGCGGGTACAGCATATGCTGAAGAAGGGCAAGCCGCTGCGGAACTGACGTGAATCCGCAGAGAGTCCATCTGCTGCGTTACGCGCGCCCCTCATCGCTGCGGCGTACCTCCAGTACGCCTCACTCCTCGGGACTCGCAAGCCTTGCATCTGGAGCTTTCTGCGAATCCACGGATTTTCTTCGAAAATCCAAATACTAACATCATGGAGGTCTACATGAAAACCGCATATATCCTGGCAGCCTACCGCACCCCCGGCTGCAAGGCCAAAAAGGGGAAATTCAAGGATACCCGGCCGGACGACCTGGCCGCGGCCGCCATCAAGGGACTCCTGGAGCGGACAGCCATCGATCCTTGCGACGTGGAGGACGTCATCATGGGGTGCGCCTTTCCCGAGGGCGAGCAGGGGATGAACATGGCCAGGGTGGCTGCCATGAAGGCCGGCCTGCCGATCGAGGTGCCGGCCCAGACGGTCAACCGCTTCTGCTCGTCCGGCCTCCAGACCATCGCCTCGGCAGCCGAGCGGATCATGGCCGGTTTCAGCGACTGCATCATTGCCGGCGGCGCCGAGAGCATGACCATGATCCCCATGGGCGGGGCCAAGTACAGCGCCAATCCGGGGCTGGTAGCCTCCTGGCCGGAGTCGTTCGCCTCCATGGGCATCACCGCCGAGTTGGTGGCGGACAGGTACGCCA
>DAIERH010000187.1 GCA_027346925.1 Geobacter sp. | reverse complement strand
ATTCATTCACGTTGGGCTCACTTCCGGAAAAGTTTTGAATGGGAATCGGCATACGCCCCTCCTTTCTTCTCTGTCGGCCAACCGTTGCGGCAAGCCGTCCGTCATGCGCACTGAGCGAGATTGATGGGGGAGCCGGCAAAAGTCCTGCGCTCAAATTTTCGATTGCTCTGATGCAGGCAATAGGTACAAGAAGGACCTGCGGGATAGGCATACATGCATTTCGGTTTTTTTGTCAGGCAGCGGGAGAAATCACCCACCAGATGCTCGGTTCGACATTCATCGAATTTGGGGTCGCTGCCGCTGAATTCCTGTTTTGACCTTGCCATGGGAAACCCTCCTTCCTTGGTGTTTCGTAAAATTCTACCGCACAATAGTGATTTGTAAACCGGCCCTACTATTTCATGTCCGGCGGCTGCATCCAGGCATGTACGTCCCCAACCATGAGCGGGGCGGGCACAATATGGTCCGGCAGGGGCAGAATGGTGGTCCCCGGCGGCGGGTGAAGCTCATGGTAGAGATCGGCCGTGCGGTAGAGATAACTCTTGGATAGGTGCATCGGCAGCAGGTAGCGCGGGGAGATGCGGCTGGCCAACTCGTTCAGGTCTGTTGTGCACAGATGGTATGATATCCGGGCCTTTTCCATGTCTGCCGCCAGGTAGGTGCAATCGCTGCAGAGCAGGGTGACATCCATCAGGAAAGCCTCCACCGCGGCGATGTTCTCCGCTGTCCAGCCCACATCGCACAGGTAGCCGAGCGAGGCGCTGGGCAGGTCCGCACGGATGGCGTCATAGAGTGCATGGGGTTCGTGCGCCGCAGCGCACGCTCCATCCTCCGGACAGGGGGGGGACACTAGTGGAATGTCGGTCCGCCCCTGCCAGACCCTGCTCTTGAGGTCGCGTATCCAGTCGCCCGGCATGAGGCCCCGGAGCTCCAACCTCCGCTGATCAATGGCGAAATATTGCCGCTCCTGGAGCCTGAAGGCCAGGACCGGCAGCTTGTGATCGAGCAACTCCGCCTCCACGGAGGCATAGCGGCAGGACCATATCTCCCGGCCCCGGCGCGGCTCTCCACCGTCATAGCGGCGCTGGAACCCTTCGGGGCCGATGAAGCTGTAGCGGTGTATCCGTTCCGGATGGACCTCGTGGACCCGCAGGGTGAACCAGGTCGGTTCGCTCAGGTTCCAGTCGTATCCCCGGAGTTGGTGATGGATACGCTCGGCGATGCCGGGCGGGCCGAAGATGTCCAGGGCGCGCGGCGAGGCATGGTGGTGGCGGACGAGGGTGGGGACCCCCATGATGTGATCCATGTGGGCATGGGTGATGAAGACCGTGTCGATCGGCTTGACGACCCGCTTGGCCAGGTGGGCTATCTGACCGCAGTCGAAGAGCAGGGCCCGGCCGAGAGGGCGTATGCGCACAAAGAGCAGCGGATCGTCCAGCAACCCCCCGAAGAAGGCCGGTTCGATATAACGAAAGGGGAGGTGTCGTTTTCTGCTGGGCATGGCGTTCCACCCTTTGCCGTTCCGGCAGCTCCGCGCCATCCAGAGAAAATGATCTTCTTTACGTCTCGGCGTCTTTGCGTTAAAAACAGCCTTTGCTTTGATTGCAGCTCTGTAAATCGTACTAAAGAACCATGACATTACAAGGCGTGGCAGGGCATGGTCATCTGAGGTGGCGAACAGACACCGGTTGAATTACCCTTGCAACAGCGGTACCATTGCTACTGTTGGAGAGTGCGGGGATCGGCGCGGTCGGCACTTGGGAGAGCCGGTTGTTCCCGGACGGCTTTGCAGGGCCACGAGAGACAAAGGGGGATGGTATGAATCTGGAGATACATGACGTCAAGATTGAGTATCCTGAAGGGTGCAACATCATTCTCGGCCAGACCCACTTCATCAAAACCGCGGAGGATCTGTACGAGGTGATCGCCACCACAGTGCCGCAGGCCCGCTTCGGCATAGCCTTTACCGAATCCTCCGGCCCCTGCCTGATCCGGACCGAGGGGAATGACGATGAACTGGTCAAGGGGTGTGTGACCGCCCTCAAGGCAATCGGCGCGGGCCATGTCTTCTGCATCCTTTTGCGCGATGCCTATCCCATCAACATCCTCAACCAGGTGAAGAACTGTCCCGAGGTATGTCGGATCTACTGCGCCACGGCCAATCCGCTCCAGGTGATCGTTGCCTCGACCCTTCAGGGGTGGGGCATCCTGGGGGTGATCGATGGTTTTCCGCCCAAAGGCGTGGAGAACGACGAGGACCGCCGGGAACGGCGCGATCTGCTGCGTCGGATCGGGTACAAGCGCTGAAAAGGGGGATAACCCCGGTTCGAAGATACAATTTACTGATTGAAAAGAGAAAACGACGAGGGGGTCATGTTGAAACGCGCGATAAGTGGTATGGCTGTTTTAGTTGCTTTGGTTGCAGGTATGTCCGGCTGCGGGAGTGCGATGCCCGACTACCCCACATTCCTTTCCGCCACCATCGGCGCCGGCCGGGTGTATCTGAGTTGGACGTCCGCCCCGGGTGCCACGGGCTACAACGTCTACCGTGGTCTCGCATCCGGCCCGGTTTCGTCAAAGGCCAAAATTGCATCGAACGTTGGCGACACGGTTTATACCGATGGCTCTGTCTCGGTCGGCACGAACTATTACTACCAGGTAACGGCGCTTAACGCCAATGGTGAGACCCAGGCTTCCAACGAGGTCCTCGGCGCGCCGTAGCCGGTTTTCCAGCGTGAAGACCGGGGCGCGCCGCATGAACACTTGGCGAACGGCCCGTTTTGACATAGAATCGACCCCATGCGTCATCCAACGGTACAAAGGCCGTTACGGCCTCCCACCCTCAGGACGGCCGGAATGCTGGCCATGGCCAGCGCCGTGTCGGCTCTTCCCCTGTTCCTGCTTTCCCTTCGGTTCGAGGGGCGGCACGACGATCTTGCGCGCACCGTACAGTTTCTCCTGCAAGCGGGGGGGACTGGCATCTTCGTGGTGCTCACCATCCTGTTTCGCGGCTTCCTCGTCCGTAATTGCCTTTTCCGGAAGGCCGACGCGATCATCACCGGCCTGATCGTCCTCAACCTGGTCTATGCCGTGGCCTCGTCCATCGGCCTTCTCATCCCGCGACTCGAAGAGCAGCTCCCGCCGATCCTGGCCCCGCTGGTGATCCTGCTCGGCATTGCCCAGGCGGGCCTGGGGATGCGGCTCTTTGCCCTGGAACATGACCTGGGCGGGATGAAACGGCCCTATTGCTGGTTGAACATCATTACCGGCATCTGTCTGGCCTCGTTGCTCCTGATCCCGCTCGCCATCGTTGCCAGCGCCGTTGGGGACGTGATGCTGGGGACGATCTTTTTCCAGCAGGCCAGACGCCTGTCGCTTTCCCAGGGGTCAGACTCCCTGTCTGAACCGTAACTGAAAGGACCGCAGAGCCATGCACATCGAACCCATAACTATTGAATCCCTTGAAACCGGCAACGCCATCCCCCTGTTGCGGACCCTGGACATCCACCTGAAAGAGATCGGCGAGCGCCATGCCGTGATGGAGGTCACGGTCGGCGACATCCACCGCAACTACTCCGGCGGCGCCCATGGCGGTCTCCTGGCCACCCTGGCGGATACGGTCTCCTTCTTTCCCCGGCCGCTGCTCCCCTCGGGCCGGGCTTGCACCACCACCAACCTGAACATCACCTATGTCCGGCCGGCGGCCCTGGGGGACACCCTGACGGCCCGGTCGGAACTGATCCACCTGGGCCGGCGCATGGCGAGCATCACCATCAAGATCGTCAACCAGGACCAGAAACTTGTCGCCCACGGCACGGCCACGCTGATGATCCTGTAAGGGGCTTCTTTCCCCCCTTGACAGCGTGTCGTTCGTTGAGTATGGTTGTCGTATGACAACCATAACGGACGCCATGCAACCATGAACGACCTCACCCCCCGACAACAGCAGGTTCTCGCCATCATCAATGACTTCTCAGGCCGGTGCGGCTACCCGCCGTCCCTGCGGGAGATCGCGGCCCAACTGGGTATCAGCGGCACCCTCGGGGTCAGCAAGCACCTGGTTGCCCTGGAACGCAAGGGGTTTCTCCAGCGCCGGGAGAACCGTCCGCGCGGCATCACCCTGGCCGGGGCCGCCCCCATCGTCTCCCTCCCCATTGTCGGCCGGATCAGGGCCGGTCGGCCGCACCCGGCGCTGGAGGATGTCAGCGGTTATCTGGCCGTGGACAAGGGGGTGGTAAAAGGGGAGGGGTGCTTCTTCCTCAAGGTCGAGGGGGACTCCATGATCAACCGGGGCATCCTGGACGGCGATCTGGCCCTGATTCGGCCCCAGGCCGTGGCCGACAACGGCGAGATCGTGGCGGTGATGGTGGATGGTGATGCCACCCTCAAGCAGTTCTTCCGGGAGCGGGACCGCATCCGTTTGCAGCCGGCCAACCCCAACTACGAACCGATCATCTGCCTTCCCGACCAGGGCGAGGTGGTCATCGTCGGCAGGATGATCGGCCTGTTCCGTTCCCTGGGGTGAGCCGTGGAGCGGATCGGCAAACCCATACGGGTTGCGGTGGTGTTCGAGCCGGGGCGACAGATCCGACCGGTCTGCTTCGACTGGCACAACAGGAAGCACACCGTCACCGAGATTGTCTACTGTTGGCGGGGCCAGGCCGGAGAGGATAGCCTGCTGTACTTCTCGGTCAGCGACGGCAGCGACCTGTTCGAGCTGGTCTACAACACCGCTGACCAGAGTTGGACCCTGAATGGTGTTGAGGCGGGTTAGGAACAAGGATCATCCCATGGACTCTTTAGGGCGGCGATAGCAAGGAGGCGGGCTCGGGGGCAATAGGTCGGTCACATAGGTCTTATGAGTCC
>DAIERH010000186.1 GCA_027346925.1 Geobacter sp. | reverse complement strand
CGGGTGCCGAGGGTGTACCTGAAATAGGATGACCGTAGGGGCAGGCCCATGTGCCTGCCCTGTTTTTTGGTGCACAGAGATGGGCGGCCACACGGGGCCGCCCCTACAATCAACAAAAGGCGCGAACCGCATGATCAAACTGACGCAGTTGGTCAAAGCCGCCGGTTGAGCCGCCAAACTGGGCCCCGAGGGCCTGGCGAAAGCCCTGGACGGGCTTTGGGCATACCGCGACGCAAACCTCTTGGTGGGACCGGAGACATCGGACGATGCCGGGATCTACCGGATTGCGCCGGATTGCGCCCTGGTGGAGACGGCCGACATCATAACCCCCCTGGTGGACGATCCCTTTACCTTTGGCCGTATCGCCGCCGCCAACGCGGTCTCGGACATCTACGCCATGGGCGGTCGGCCCGTCACCGCCATGAACCTGGTCTTTTTCCCGGCCTGCTCCCTGTCGGGCGAGATCCTGCGGGAGATCCTGGCCGGTGGCCGGAACGTCCTTGATGAAGCCGGGGTCTGCCTGGTGGGGGGGCATACGGTGGAAGACGACGAGTTGAAGTACGGCCTCAGCGTGACCGGTCTGATCGACCCCGGGGCCATCGTCCGCAACGCCACCGCCCGTCCGGGCGATTGGCTGATCCTGACCAAGCCCTTGGGCACCGGCATCATCTCCACCGCCATCAAGGGCGAAATGGCCATGGAGGAGTCGGTTACCGAGGCAATCCGCTGGATGACCACCCTCAACCGCTCGGCCGCGGACCTGATGCGCGCGTGCAATGCCTCCGCCGCCACCGACGTGACCGGCTTCGGCCTGATCGGCCATGCCAGCGAAATGGCCCGGGGCGCGGGGGTAACCATCCGCCTGCGGATCGGCGACATCCCCCTCATGCCCGGGGTACGGGAGTTGATCGCCGACGGCATGGTGCCGGCCGGTTGTTACCGCAACCGCGACCACTACGCCCCGCTGGTGGCCGGCAGGGACGCTGTCGGCGAGGCGCTCCTCCCCTTCTTCGATCCCCAGACCTCGGGCGGACTGTTGATCGCCCTGGCGCCGGAGGATGGGCGGTCTTTCCTGGCGGAGGCTGATGTTCAAGGCATCTTTGCCCGACAGGTTGGCGAGGTGCTGCCTCAGCAATCGTACCCCATCGTGATAGCCTGATGCCAAACTGCGCCCTTGCCATCGACCTCGGCACCACCACCCTGGCCGCCTCGCTGATCGACACGGACAGCGGAAAACGGCTGGCAATGACCGGCGGCCTGAACCCCCAGCGCCGCTTCGGCGCCGACGTGGTCGCGCGACTGGACGCCGCCGTACACTCCGATGACGCGTTGCGCGAGATGTCGGCCCTGGTCCGCACCGAACTGCGGCGTCTGGCCCACGTGCTGTGCGAACAGACCGGCATCCCCTGGAGCGGGATCAAACGGGCCGCCATAGCCGGCAATCCGGCCATGCAGCATATCCTTTTGGACCTGCCGGTCAGGTCTCTGGCCTTTCCCCCCTTCCGGCCGCTGTTCACCAACGGCAAGCAGGCATCGATGGCGGAGTTGGCCTGGGAAGGGGACGCACCGGTGTACATCTTCCCCATGCCGGGCGGTTTCGTGGGGGGGGACACGGTGGCATTCCTCTACGGCGCTGAACCCGGCGACGCCACGCTCTGCCTGGATATGGGCACCAACGGCGAGATGGCGCTGACGAGCGGGGAGACCATCTGGGCCACCTCGGCCGCCGCCGGGCCGGCCTTCGAGGGGGGCAACCTCACCTGTGGCATGGCGGCCCTGCCGGGCGCCATCAGCTCCGTGGCCATCGAGGGGGAGCGGGTGCGATTGGCGGTAATCGGCAACAACGGTCCGATCGGCATCTGCGGCTCGGGGGCCATCGAGGCGGTCAGCGAACTGTTGCATGATGGGATACTCGAACCGAACGGCCGGCTGCGGGCAAGCGGGGAGGTTGCCTCCAACCTGGCGAACCGGATCATCGAACACCAGGGCGAAAACGCACTTGTGCTCTACCGTGACGCCCGACGGCTGCTGCTCCTGACCCAGGGCGACATCCGGCAGATCCAGCTTGCCAAGGCCGCCATCCGGGCCGGCATGGAGGTCCTGGCCGAGCGTTCGTGTATACGCCTCCAGTCCTTGCGGGACGTGCTTCTGACGGGGTCGTTCGGGGCGGTTTTACGGCAGGAATGGCTCAAAACCATTGGAATTTTCGATCAAGGCATGGTACAAATCTCACGCTTCACCCCCGAAGGGGCTCTGGCAGGCGTCGAGCGGGCCCTAAAGGCCAACGACGGCTTCGCCTCGGTGGAACGCCTCGCGAAACGGTTCCGGGTGGTGCCGCTCTCCGGCACGCCGCTGTTCGAAGCGCTCTTTATGAGGAATATCGACTTCCCGCATCCTTGAACCCAATTTCTGTCTTTCTCAACCACATCAGTCACATAAAAAAGGAGTTGGCACGAATGGCTACAATCACCAGGGCGCTGATCAGCGTCTCCGACAAGACGGGTATCATCGAGTTTTCCAGGGATCTGGCCGGGTACGGCGTGGAGATCCTCTCCACCGGCGGCACGGCAAAACTGCTGCGCGAGGCCGGGCTGACCGTCAAGGATGTCTCCGAGTTCACCGGGTTTCCGGAAATGCTGGACGGACGGGTCAAGACCCTGCACCCCAAGGTGCATGGCGGCCTGCTGGGCATGCGCTCCAACCCCGAGCACGTGGCCAAGATGAAGGAGCATGGTATCGAGAACATCGACATGGTGGTGGTCAACCTGTACCCCTTCGAGGCCACGGTGGCCAAGGAAGGCTGCCTCCTGGAGGATGCCATCGAGAACATCGACATCGGCGGCCCCACCATGCTGCGCTCCGCCGCCAAGAACAACCCGGACGTGACCGTGCTGGTGGACAGCGGCGACTACGCCGCGGTGCTGGAGGAGATGCGTGCCAACGCCGGCGCGGTCTCCCCGAAAACAAACTTCAAGCTGGCGGTCAAGGTGTTCCAGCATACCGCCGCCTATGACGGCGCCATCTCCAACTACCTGGGGGCGCGCCTGGGCGAGGGGGTGGATGCCTACCCCGCCACCTTCACCATGCAGGTCAAGAAGGCCCAGGACTTGCGCTACGGCGAGAATCCCCAGCAGTCGGCCGCCTTCTACGTGGAGAAGAACATCAGCGAGCCGTGCGTCTCCAATGCCGTCCAACTCCAGGGCAAGGAACTCTCCTTCAACAACATCATCGACCTGGACGCCGCCATCGAGACGGTCAAGGAGTTCGAACAATCCGCCGCTGTCATCATCAAGCACACCAACCCATGCGGCGTGGCCCTGGGCGAGGCGCCGCTCTCCGCCTACCTGAAGGCGCGCGAATGCGACCCGGTTTCGGCCTTCGGAGGCATCGTCGGGTTCAACCGCCAGGTGGACGCCGATACCGCCAGGGAGCTGACCTCCACCTTCCTGGAGGCGGTCATCGCCCCCGGCTACACGGACGATGCCCTGGCGATCTTCACCGCCAAGAAGAACGTGCGGGTCATGCAGGTGCCGCTCTTGGCCGACTACGTCGCCAGCGGCTTTGACCTCAAGAAGGTGGTCGGAGGGCTGCTGGTGCAGGGACGCGACCTGGGCATGGTGCGGGCGACCGAATGCAAGGTGGTCACCGAGCGCACCCCCACGGATTCCGAGTATGAGGCCCTGGACTTTGCCTGGCGGGTCTGCAAACATGTCAAATCCAATGCCATCGTTTTCACCAGCCGGGACCAGACCGTGGGGATCGGCGCCGGCCAGATGTCACGGGTCGATTCCTCCCGGATAGCCGTCCAGAAGGCGCTGCTCCCCACCAGGGGCACGGTGCTGGCCTCCGACGCCTTCTTCCCCTTCCGGGACGGCGTTGATGCCGCCGCCGAGGCCGGCGTGACCGCCATCATCCAGCCGGGTGGCAGCGTGCGCGACGAAGAGGTGATCCAGGCGGCCAACGAGCACGGGATTGCCATGGTGTTCACCGCTATGCGGCACTTCAGGCACTGAGACCGTCCACTTTTCCGCGAGTTCGGCGTCAGATTTCACGAATACTTTTGCGGCGTACCACCCTCTCCCCACGGGAGAGGGTGGCCAAAGGCCGGGTGAGAGGCCTCCCGCATTCACCCATTCTTCCTTGACCTTACGAAAAATTGAATGGTCTTGGTCACCATACACACTAGAGGGGCAACACCATGAAAATTCTTGTGGTCGGCGGCGGTGGCCGCGAACACGCGCTGGTATGGAAGATCGCCCAGTCGCCGCTGGTGGAAACTATCTATTGCGCACCGGGAAATCCGGGCACCGCGACCCTGGCCGAAAACGTGGCGATAGGGGTTGACGAACTCGATGTCCTGCTGGAGTTTGCCCTGGCCGAAAAAATCGACCTGACGGTAGTCGGCCCGGAGCAGCCGCTCTCCCTGGGGATCGTGGACCTGTTCGAGGAGCATGGCCTCAAGGTGTTCGGCCCGCGCAAAAATGCGGCCATCATCGAGGCCAGCAAGGCATTCTCCAAGGACCTGATGCGCAAGTACGACGTCCCCACCGCCGCCTATGGCGTGTTCAGCGAGATTGGCCCGGCCGTGGCGTTCATCGAGCAGACCGGCGCGCCCATCGTGGTCAAGGCCGACGGCCTGGCGGCCGGCAAGGGGGTCATTATCGCCCAGACCCGAGACGAGGCGGTGGCGGCCGTGACCGACATGTTGAGCGGCAATGCCTTTGGCACGGCTGGCTCGCGCGTGGTGATCGAGGAGTTCCTGACCGGTGAGGAGGCCTCGTTCCTGGCGATTACCGACGGCAGGCACATCATCCCCCTGGCCAGCGCCCAGGACCACAAGGCGATCTTCGACAACGACCAGGGCCCC
>DAIERH010000185.1 GCA_027346925.1 Geobacter sp. | reverse complement strand
GTGCTGGAGGAGTGCGGCATCAGCGTTGCGGCCACCCCGGCCGAGATGGCACAGGCACTGCTCAAGGTCTATAAACCCTGAGGCCGAGTTAATGCAGCAGTGCGGCAACAGACCGCCTGTTCCGATTTCCGGGGCAGGCGGTTTTTATTTTAGCCGCGCCTGGCGGCCAGTTCGGCTTCGGAGGGGCGGATGTAGACCGGCAGGAGCCGCGATGGGTCGCTGAACGCCCGGCCGTGTTCGAAGGCGTTGCGGGCCAGCAGGGCACCGTTGCCGGCACGGCCGCTGTTGTGGGGGAAGGGGGCAAAGACGGCCCGTTCGCCCATGCGTGCGGCAATCGCATCATGATAGCGTACGGCGCCTTCTCCGGCAAAGATGACCGTAGTGTCGGTGAGGCCGGCCAACCGGTCGAGCAGCCGTTCCGGCGGTATGACGCAATCATCGATCAGCGGAGAGGGGATAGGGGCTGAGCAATCGTAAAGCCCGGCGTAGACCTCGCCCTTGCGGGCGTCCAGCAGGGGGCAGACCGGCAGGGACGAGAAAGGGAAGTTCATGGCCAGCATGGCCAGGGTGGAGAAGCCGGTGCACGGCCGATCCGTGGCCAGGGACAATCCCTGTACCGTGGCCACGCCGCAGCGGACCCCGGTGAACGAGCCGGGACCGATGGCGGCGGCGAAGAGGTCGATATCTCCCGCCGAGAGCCCGCCCAGGGCCAACAGGCGTTCAACCTCCGGCATGAGGCGGCCCGACAGGGTCCGGTCGCAGGTGAAGATGGATTCGGCAACGATCCGTTCATCCATCACCAGCGCCACGCTGGCGAGGGAGGTGGATGTGTCGAGGCTGAGGATGCGCATGGGATCTAGTTCTTTCCGACCTTGAATCCGTGACGCCTTCCCGACTTCTCTCGCTTGGGATGCCTAAGTCCCGGCGTTTTGGGCAGGATTCACGGTGCGGGCGCCGTTCACCCGGCAGAGCCGGCAAGTATCGTCACGGGCGGCGATTGACTCCGGCATTTCGCTCGATACGCCATCCAAGCGTCGCGGATTCAGGTCCGATATATTGATTGGGCAGGAGGGCTGGTCATCCTTTCTGCCAACTTACCTTGAACATCTTCTAAAATCAAGTCGCATCCCGTGATGGTTCCCGTTTTCGGTTGGCGATTTTGAGGAAGTAAAAAAACGGGTATAATGAAAGAAAAGCATCACGCAGACCAAATCCGTTGGAGGATACCACCATGGCTGGCCAACAGAAGCTTATCGATCATATTGCGGCGGTGAAAGCTGGAGAGCGTGTCTTTGAAAACGCCTTCCAGTCGGTGGCGCGGATGATTCTCGGGGCCGGTTTCGAGCGTGCGGTGGTGAACGGCCGGACCACCTATGACTTCAGGATCTTTCGCAGCGGCAGGAAGCATACCATCGGTATGTACGACGAGATCAACAGCTTCGTCTCCTACGTGAAGGATGCCGCCGAAGGCGGGTCCAGCAAGGAGATGGCCTTTGTCCTGGTGGGCGAACCGGGCAATGGCAAGACCTTTTTCGTCGAATTTCTCTGCTCCCAGTACCGGGCCTTCCTGTCCGAGGCCAGGAACCGCCGCTACACCTACCGGTACGTGGGTCTCGATCAGTTGGGGCACTACGGCCGGATCACGGTCATCGACTCCCAGACCTACGAGGACCCGCTGATCCTGGCCATGAACCTGTACGACGACCCGGCCGAAAATCGCCGTTTCCTGGCCGAGCAGGGCGGTTTCAGCGATAGCGCGATCGAAGTCATCTATGAAAACTATCGCCCGCTGGGAGCATGCAGCGGCTATATCTGGAACGATATCCGGAACTTCTGCGACGGTGACATGGAGCGGATGCTGGATTTCATCGAGGTGATGCCGGTGCCCATGAGCGAGAGCCTGGGGACCGTCACCGGCAAGTACCCGGCCAAGGACAAGATCACCTCGTCATCGGTGGACCTTCTGGGCGAGGAGTCGATCCAGCGCCTCCTGCACATCACCGACACCAACAATCCCTACCGCTTCGACCTGCGTCGCGGCGCACTTGCCAGGGTGGCGGGGGGGGGCATCCATTTCTCCGACGAGATTTTCAAGAACAAGAAGGACCTGGTGCAGGTCTACCTGGGGGTGATCCAGAACCGGGCCATCGAGATTGACGGCTACAAGTGGCCGATCGACACCCTGATCATCGCTACCAGCAACAACTCCGAGTTCAACCGGTTCCTGGCCGAAAAGGAGGAGGCGCCGATCGTTGACAGGTGCCGGATCTGCTACGTCTCCCACAACACCAACTACCGGCTCCAGGAGGGACTCACCTCCTATGCCATCGGCAGCGAATCCAAGACCACCCTGGCCAGGGAGGCCCTGCACCAGGACCCGAACCTGAACTACGCCGCCTCGGTGGGGGTGACCCTGACCCGGCTCCCCCGCTCGGAGAAGCTCACGTCGGTGGAGACCATGAAACTGGCCGCCGGCGAGGTGGCGGGGGAGAAGAGCATCAAGACCCTGGCCGAGGTGATCGATACCCTGAGCCAGGACCCGGACATCACCAAACGCTTCGGCCAGCGTGGGTTGGGACACCGCAGCCTGGGTCGTGCCATCCAGCTCCTGGTGGAAAATTCCGATACCAACGAGGGGCGCTGCATGGTCGCCTACGACGTCTTCAGGACCCTGGAGCGGGTGGTGCTCGATTACGTGATGGACACCAACGACCGCGCCAAGTACCTGGAGGACCTGAAGATCGCCAAGGGGCTCTACCGGGAGCGGATCATGACCGAGATGTTCAACGCCTACATGGATGAACCCTATGCCATCCGCAAGGACGTGATGAACTACGTGAACATGATCATCGGCATCGATGCGGAAAACCTGGGGCCGGACCGGATGTGGAAGTACAAGGACCCCCAGAGCGGCGAGCTCAGGGCCCTGAAGATCGACGAGCGCTACGTGAAGAGCGTGGAGGAGCGGATCGGCCTGAAGACCGAGGAGCAGCGCGATTCGTTCCGCACCTCGATCCGCAAGATCTACGGCCAGAAGATCTCCGTGGACCCGAACTACGATTTCATGGACAACCTGGAACTGGTCAAGGCGGTCACCGACGTGCGCCTGAAGAGCGACATCGCCGGCGCCGGAAGCCTGATCGGGGCCTTGGCCAACCGGACCAACGAGGAGAACCAGAAGCTCTACGACCGGATGATCACCACCATGCTGAACAAGCTGGGGTACTGCCGGACCTGCGCGCAGAAGACGATAGAGTACTTCTGCACGCAAGAGGATGAGAACTAAAAGCAACCACCCCCGCCCTGACGGGCACCCCCTCCTGAATCAGGAGGGGGACGGGGGGGTAGATGGTTTTTATGCGAAACGACCTGAAAACATACCTGGAAGAACTGAAGGCCAAAGGGCTCCCGCCCGAGCGGGAGGCGCGGATGCTGGCCGAGCTGGCCACGGCTGGGCAGGGGCACCGTCCCTTCTCTGCGGAGGCTGCCGGCCATGGACCGTTTGCCGGTTTCTCCAAGTCTCTCTATTCCTGGCAGGATATGGTGGTGCTCCAGGACCAGGCCGGGGTGCCGAGTCCGTACGTCCTTTTGATCAAGTCCCTGGACGAACTGCTGGAACGGGACCGGCAACGGGAGCAGGACGGTTTTCCCCGCAAGATCAAGGTGGGAAAACTGGTCAAGCCGGGGCGCGGCGCCAAGGGCAAGGTGGTGGTCGTTCCGACCACGGAGGAAGAGAAATTGCTCCATGATCCGACCATCCGGCCGCCGGGGGAGGGGGACGGAGCAGGGGGGACCGGCGAAGGGGAAGAGGGGGAGGTCATCGGCGAACGGCCGGTCCGCGAGGAGGGAGAAGAACCGGGCGCCGGCCCCGGACAGGGGGAGGGAGAGGCGCATGAACTCGAATCATCAGCCTATGAATTGGGCAAGACCCTGACCGAGAAATTCCAGTTGCCGAACCTGAAGGAGAAGGGGAAAAAACGCTCCTTTACCCGTTACACCTACGATCTGACCGACAAGCATCGCGGCTTCGGTCAGATCCTCGACAAAAAGGCGACCCTGCGCAGGATCGTGGAGACGAACATTGCCCTGGGGAACATCCCGGATGTGGCCGACATCGACCCTGGGCGATTCCTGATCGCCCCGGCCGACAAGGTATACCGGATTCTTTCGCAGGAGAAGGACTACGAGCCCCAGGCCATGGTGTTTTTTGTGCGCGACTATTCAGGCTCCATGGCCGGCAAGGTAACCGAACTGGTCGTCAGCCAGCACGTGCTCATCTACAGCTGGTTGCTCTTCCAGTACGCCGGACAGGTGGAGTCCCGCTTCATTCTCCACGACACCGAGGCCAGGGAGGTGCCGGATTTTTATACCTACTTCAACTCCCGCGTTGCCGGCGGAACCGAGGTCGCCTGCGCCTACCAGATGGTCAACGAGATCGTGGCCAAGGAGAATCTGGCCAATGACTACAACATTTATGTCTTCCACGGAACAGATGGAGATGATTGGGACACGGGCGGCGTGAAGGCCCTGCCTGAGCTGGAAAAGATGATGAGCTACGCAAGCCGGGTAGGTGTGACCATTGCCGAGCACGGACAGGGGGAATACGGCGGGACCGAGGTGTCGCGTTACCTGGACGGCTCCGGGCTGTTAAAGAGCAAGCCCGAACTCATCAGGATGGACATCATGACGGAGGACGCGGACGAGCCGCGGCTGATCGAGGGAATAAAGAAGCTGATTTCTTAAAACCTGACCCCCCCCCTTCCCCCTCCTAAATTAGGAGGGGGTGCCCGACAGGGCGGGGGTGGTACGAATCTAGAGAATGTTATGGAACTCATCAACCAGCATACCAAGGCAATCATGGAAGGTTGCAA
>DAIERH010000184.1 GCA_027346925.1 Geobacter sp. | reverse complement strand
CCTGGTCGTGTACGGCGATGGGGGAGGAGATGTGGTTGACGGGTATTTCCACGATTTTTCCGACCTGCTGGTGGAGCGGCTCGCCGAGGCCGGGTTCAAGAAATGCACCGGCGACATCATGCCGACCAATCCCACCTGGCGCGGTTCCTACTCCCAATGGCGCAAGCGTTTGCTCTCAATCGTCAGGTACGAGTTCGAGGACTACGCCAAAAACATGATGGACCTGATCGTCCTGTCCGACGCCCGTTATGTGGCCGGGGACCGGGAGCTGGCGGAAAAGCTGATTACCTTGATCAGGGACATGGAGAAGGACTATTTCCAGGTCCTGTGGGGGATGGCCAAGGCAGCCACCGAGATGAGGCTGGCCCTCGGTTTCATGAAGCGACTCTGGACCGAGAGCAGCGGGGAGCACAAGGGGGAATTCAACCTGAAACTGCTGGCCTGGGCCCCTTTGGTGATGAACGTCCGCATCCTGGCCATCAATCAGGGCATCCCGGCCACCAGCACGGTGGGACGTATCGCCCTCCTGGAGAAGGAGGGGAGCTTCTCGGCGATGACCTCACGCGAATTGCATGAGGCCTACCATGTCCTTACCAAGCACCGCATCCTGTTGCAGATCAAGGTGATCAAGGGCATCCAGAACGATTCCTATTACCTCAATCCCTACCAGCTCCCGTCGGAGGAACGGGAACGGATTCGTCACGCGATAATCAGGATCGAGGAATTGCAGAAGATCATCCATACCAATTTTTCCATCGTGTAATGCCGTGATGAAGGTATTACGGGGCTTGACAGAAACGGCGGTCTCTGGTATTGATTGGAACACATATGGGCGCTTAGCTCAGCGGGAGAGCACTGCCTTCACACGGCAGGGGCCACTGGTTCGATCCCAGTAGCGCCCACCATAAAAAAACAAGGGGTTGGCAGAAATGCCGGCCCCTTTCTTTTTACCTGAATCCGTGACGCCTGAATGGCGTACCCTGAAGGCGACAGGATTAAACTGCGTGACCGCTTCCTTGGGCTGCGTCGCTCAAGCCTCGATGACCTCCCTCAGTTTCCGCCCCAGTTCAGCCATCCTGTAGGGTTTCTGAATGAACCCGGCCAAACCTTTGCCGATGAACTTCTGGGTGACCTCCTGCTCGTTGTAGCCGCTGGACAACACCACCCGCACATCCGGTTTGATCCGGCGCAGCTCGCGAAAAGTCTCTTCTCCATCCATGCGGGGCATGGTGAGGTCAAGGATAACGCAGGCGATCTCGTCCTTTTTCGGGTTGAAGATTTCCAGCGCCTCACGGCCGTTCCCCGCCGTCAGCACATCGAACCCCAACTCCTGAAGCATTTCTGTACCCAGTTCGCGGATCGTCCCCTCATCATCGACCAGGAGCACGGTTCCGGTTGTCTGCCACGTCTCCGTGTGCGGTGCCGCTTCCGTCTGCCGTGTGAAGGCGCGGCCGGCCGCCGGCAACAGGATCTTGAAATCCGTTCCCTTGCCGCACTCGCTGTACAGCTTGATGGCCCCCTTGTGGCCGCGGACGATGCCGAGCACAGCGGCCATACCCAGCCCCCGGCCGGTGAATTTGGTCGTGAAAAACGGCTCAAAGATCTTGGAAACGGTCTCCCGCTCCATCCCGCAGCCGGTATCGGCGATCTCCAGGAAGACATACAACCCTTCCGAGAGGCCCTCATCAATCCACGTTTCCGAGAGATAGGCCCGGTCGCACTCCATGGCGCCGGTCGAGATGGTGATCAGGCCGCTTTGCTCGCCGATAGCCTCGGATGCGTTTATCACCAGGTTCATGATCACCTGGCGCAGCTGGGTGGCATCCGCCTCGATCGCCGGCAGGTTCCGGGCCAGGTTGTAACGCAGTATCGCTTTTTTGGATACGGAGACATCCAGCATGTGGGTCATCTCCGCGATGACATCATTGATATCCAGGGTCTCGACGACAAAACGCCCCTTGCCGGAATAGGCCAGCATCTGACGCGCCAACTCCGCCGCCTGACGGGCGGCCTGTTCGATTCTGAGGACGTTTTCCCTGGCCGCCGATGCCGGCGCAAGCCGCATCAGGGCCAGGTCGGCGTTACCGAGCACCGCCATCAGGATGTTGTTGAAGTCGTGGGCGATGCCGCCGGCGAGCACGCCGAGGCTTTCCAGCTTCTGCACATGGAGCATCTGCTCTTCGATGCGCCTCTTTTCCTGCTCCAGGCGCTTCTCCTCGGAAGCATCCCGACCCATCACCAGCAGGTGCGGTTTCCCGTCCGCAACGAACCGGGAGAAATGGTACCGGGCCGTTACCAGTTTGCCGAAGCTCGTGTGCAGGTCCGTCTCGATCCGCCTCGTCCGGCCGTCGGCCAGGACCGCTTCGGCAACCGCGGCGAGGCCGGCATCCCGCCATGGCCCCAGTCCCCTGAAGTTCTGACGCAGCAGCGCCTCAACCGTTCCGCCGGCTATGCCCGCAGCTGCCTGGTTTGCCTGGATACAGTCGCCCGTGTCTCCGTCGAACACGCGGATACCCATGGGGGAGCTGTCCAGCAATGTCTTGACAAAGTCCAGCGCCTTGTCGCGCGCCTTCTCGGCCTGCTTACGCTCGGTCACATCCCGGTACATGCCGAGCACACCGGTGACCCGTCCGTCGCCGTCATGGAGCGGAACCTTGCTGGTCTCCAGCCAGATACTGGAACCGTCCGGCCGGGACTGGGGTTCGATGAAATTGAGCAACGGGGTGTCCAGATCGATGACCTTGCGGTCGTCCGCGCGGTAGAGCTCCGCCGTGTCGCGCCAGGCAAGCTCGTAATCGGTTTTGCCGACGACCTCGCCGGCGGTTTCGAGCCCCGCCGCACGGGCAAAACGCTCGCTGCACCCCAGGTAGGTCAGGTCGGGACTTTTCCAGAAGACATGGTGCGGGATGGTGTCGATGATCTGCTGCAAGGTTTCCGAGGTTGCCCGGAGTTCGGCCGCCATCCGTTTGCGCTCGGCAATCTCCGCCTGCAGGCTTTCCCGCACCAGGGTGAATTCCGCTTTCTGGCGCCGGTGATCCTCATGGCTGCGGGCCAGTTTCCGGGATGTTTGCGTGTGCCGGTCGTCCGTCTGCTGAAGCCGCGCGAGCAGATCCAGGTGCGGCTGGAGCAGTGCGGCAAGGTGGGGGTGCTGTTCGGGCGGAACCTCAAGGTGATACAGCAGGTTGGTGCATTGCTCCCAGGTCTGCCGGCCTCCGGTGGTGACGATGATGCCGGTGATGGTGGCGCCGAACGGCGCCAGGATACCTTCCACCGACTCCCGTGATGCCGCAAAAAGCGCAAACGGCCGGCGACGCAGATGCCGTTGCTCCAGCGTCCGATGGAAATGGAAACCGGGTGGAGCGTCTTCGATCAACGACAGGAGCGGATAGTCCATTTATCCCCCCAGCAGGCAGATTACAAAACTGACATTGTGGAACAGGCTCTCGCTGTACGTCCCCTCAGTGGAGAGAAACGGTCCGATTTCCCCGAACGAGGGAAAACCCACCAGCGGCAGATGGCTGCCCAAGGCTGTCTGCACCAGTTCCACCTCCTGGTGCCAGCCGTCGTTCAACAACCATTTGCGGCCGGCGCAACTGACGATGATAGCGGCGGCCGGAGTGAAATCATTCCGGCCGGCACCTGCCAGGGCAGCTGAAACCCCGAGCAGTACCTGTGTTTCCGAGATGCCGCAGACTTTCACCACCGCACCCTGCTCTATGCTGCCGAAGATCGTGATGGCGCCGCACGTGTCGTCGAAATGGGAAAGGGAACGCAGGGAGAAGCTTTCATCGGCGTACTTCCGGTAGATGGCCAACCCAATCATGCCCAGATCGGCCTCGGCCAACGGTTTTTCGATCTGTTCCCGGATGAATGACATGGGATCGCGGCCACTGATCCGGCGGAGCGTGTTGCCCCGGCATTCCTCGACAATGCCGGCGGCGCCGAAGGGGGTCCAGCCGCTGGCGGTATTCGTGATGAAGGGCAGGTCGCCGCTTGCCAGCAGGATCGCGACTCCGTCCTCCACCTCCCGGCCATTCAGGAAGATCCGGCTGCGGGAAAATCTCCGGTCATCGCCGGCCAGCCCGCCGACAAAGGGGACGGCCAGGACGCTCCTGACTCCGGCGACGATTCCGGTTCCGTCCGCCTTGACACCATCGGCCAGGACAAAGGCCCAACTCACCGGGCCGTTCGCCCGCGCCAGGGCGTTCCGGGCACACGTGCGTGCAGTGTCCACCGAATCGGCGCCCACTCCGGTTTCAACGGCGGCGCTCCACCCGACCCGGCCGTCCGAGGTGATGCCGAGGGCGCTGACTCCGTAATGGGCGATGAGGGAGGTCTCGTAGATGCCGTCGCCGGTACCTCCGAAGATCACTACATCCGTAGTGTCGAGGCCGTCGTACACTCCGGCAAAAAGATCGGCTGAATCATTTTCAAAGGAGATGGAGGCGAAAAGGAGGATGACTTCGGGAGACAGGTCGCGCAACGCCTCGCCGATCTCACAACCCGCCCGGTAGCTGTCGCTGTTGGATGTGCCTGCTGACCTGAAGCGCATGGTTGCCTCCTTCCGGTGGCAGTGACGTGAACTGGGTCTTATAATATTGGAGTGTTGGGGCTGTGTAAACAGGTAATTGTCGGTGCAGTGGGCACGGGCCGCTTTTCACCGTCATGGGTGCGCCCGCTTGCCTCACTCCGCTTCCTCTGTTATAACCCGGAGAAAGAAACACTGACCGGCCAATAAATCCATTCACCGGAGCCCCCATGCACAGACCAGACCCAGATCCTTCCGGCCTCGTTCCGCAAGAGCGCGACGCCTGCGCCATCATCTGCTACATCAATAAATCCGGCCGACCATCCCACGGCAACGTACAGCGCACCATC
>DAIERH010000183.1 GCA_027346925.1 Geobacter sp. | reverse complement strand
ACTCATCCAGGCTCGTCACCCCCCGGGCATGGGCCGGCGTCTTGTCCCGCATGTACGACAACCCGGTCAGCGCCCGGTTCATGAGCGGGATCGAGCCGTGCTGGAAGACGAGCCCCTTTTGCCTGCGCTGGGCATTGCCGCCGATCTTGGCCCCCTCCACCAGGATATCGAAACTCTCCCTGCCGGCAAAGCAGAAGGCGGTCCGTTCCCCCAGCCGCGTGCCGGCGGAGACCGTATCCGCCGCGTAGGCCGCCGCCAATCCAAGCCCCCGGTAGAAGGCCAGCAGGAACCCGGTCAGCACCCGGAACGAATCCTTGACCGACGAGGCGGGCGGGATCTGCCCGGGAGAGCAGACAATGCTGTAGGTCAACTCGTCGGCATGGAAGATCACGCCGCCGCCGGTGATACGGCGTACGACGGGCACATGCGCGGCCCGGCAGCGTTCCAGGTCGAGCACCGCCGCCCCTTTCTGGAACCGCCCCAGGGAGAGGGCGCCAGGCTCCCAGCCGTACAGGCGCAGCACCGGCAGGGAACGTTCGGCATCAAAAGAACGCAGCAGCGCCTCATCGATGGCCATATTTTCCATTCCGGAAAGCAGGGGGGTCTCGATGAGGCGCCAGGTTGTTGCACGGTCGTTCATGGTACGTCCAATGGTCCTAACTGGAAAAAAAACCTCATCCCAGGCAGCAGACGTTCTGCTCCCTGGCCGCCTTGGTTTCGTCCAGCCGGCCGATGGGCATGGTCAGCGGAGCGTCGTGCAGTGCCTGGGGGTCGCTCTCCGCAGCTTTCGCCGCCTCGATCATCACCTCGACGAAGGCGTCCAGCGTGGCCTTGCTCTCGGTCTCGGTCGGCTCGATCATGATGGCCTCCTTGACGATCAGGGGGAAGTAGACCGTGGGAGGGTGGTAACCCCGGTCGATCAGGTATTTGGCGATATCGATGGCGTGCACGCCGTGGGCCAGCTGCCTGGAGGCGGAGAAGACGCACTCGTGCATGCAGGTGGTGTCATAGGGCAATTCATAGTACGGCTTCAGCCGTTCCTTGATGTAGTTGGCGTTGAGCACCGCCTGCTCCGAGGCCTGGATCAGCCCCTCCCGGCCCAGCATGATGATGTAGGCGTAAGCCTTGACCATGACGCCGAAATTGCCGAAAAAGCCGGCCGTGCGGCCGATGGAGCCGGGATTTGCCGTTTCCAGCCTGAACTGGCCCCCGTCGTCCATGACGATGCGCGGTTGGGGAAGGAACGGGATCAGGGCCTTCTTGACCCCCACCGGCCCGGAACCGGGACCGCCACCCCCGTGGGGTGTGCCGAAGGTCTTGTGCAGGTTGACGTGGATCACGTCGAAGCCCACATCCCCCGGCTTGACCTTGCCCATGATGGCGTTCAGGTTGGCGCCGTCGTAGTACATCAGGGCGTCGTGGGAATGGGCGATGTCGGCTATCTCCTTGATGTGGGGGTTGAACAGGCCCACCGTGTTGGGGCAGGTCATCATCACCGCCGCCACCTCGTCGGTCATGGCCTTTTTGAACAATTCCAGGTCCATGTCGCCGTAGGGGGCGGAGGGCACGGTGATGATCTCGTAGCCGGCAATGGCTGCCGAGGCCGGGTTGGTGCCATGGGACGAGTCGGGCACCACCACGTACTTCTTCTTGTTCCCCTTGGCCCTGTGGTAGGCGGAGATCAGCAGGATACCGGTCATCTCGCCGTGGGCGCCAGCCAGCGGCTGGGTGGTCACCTCGTCCATGCCGGTGATGTCGGCCAGCATCTGCCCCAGGTCGTAGAGCATCCCCAGGGTTCCCTGGCAAAAGCCTTCGCCGTCCGGCAGGAGCGCCGTCATGGGGTGGAAGGGTGCGAACAGGGAGGCCGCGTTCTCCAGCACCTTGGCGTTGTACTTCATGGTACAGGAACCGAGGGGGTAGAAGTTGGTGTCCACCGAAAAATTGCGCCGTGAAAGGTTGGTGAAGTGCCGCACCAGGTCCAGTTCGGACACCTCTGCCAGAGCTGCCGGTTCCTTGCGCAGCAGGTTTTCCGGCAGGGGGGCGCTGGCGGGAACATCGGAGGCCGGCAGCTTGACGCCACGGCGGCCGGGAATGGATTGTTCGTAGATCAAGCGCATAACGCCACCTCCAGTACCTTCACCAACTGATCGATTTCCTTCCTGGTCCGTTTCTCGGTGACCGTCACCACCATGGCATTGGCCGAATCCTCGTAGTATTCCCCCAGTGGCACGCCGGCGGCGACACCCTCCTTCAGCAGGCCGGCCACCACCGCAGCGGCGGGCTTGGGCAGGAATATCGTGAACTCGTTGAAGGTCGGGCTGGATTGCAGCACCTTCACCCCCGGAATCCCGGCCAGACGAGACTTGGCGTACTCGGCCTTGTCGCGGTTGAGGCGGGCCATTTCTACCAGTCCCTCCCTGCCCACGGCCGAGAGGAAGATCAAGCCACGCAGGGCGCACAGCCCCTGGTTGCTGCAGATGTTGGAGGTGGCCTTGTGGCGCTTTATGTGCTGTTCGCGGGCCTGCAGGGTCAGCACATAGCCGCGGCGCCCCTGTTTGTCCACGGTCTCGCCGATGATGCGGCCGGGCATGTTGCGGATGTAGGCCTTTCTGGCGGCGATGAAGCCGAAGGAGGGACCGCCGAAGGAAAGCGGATTGCCCAGGCTCTGGCCGTCGCCCACCGCGATATCGACCCCCATCTCGCCGGGCGATTTCAGCAGCCCCAGGCTGATGGGGTAGACCGAGGCCACCAGCAGGGCGCCAACTGCGTGGACCTGCTCCGCCAGGGGGCTGAACTCCTCCACCGAGCCGAAGAAGTTGGGGTTCTGCACCAGCACGGCAGCCACGCTGTCGTCCAGTACACCCGCCAACTCGGCGCGGTTGAGCAGCCCGTCCAGGGGCGCGATCTCCACCACCTCCACGTTCAGGTTGAAGAGATAGGTCTTCAGCACCTGGCGCGAGAAAGGGCTGACGCAGCCGTCCACCACGATCCTCGTGCGGCCGGTCACCCGCAGGGCCATCATGGCTGCCTCGGCACAGGCCGTGGCGCCGTCGTAGAGCGATGCGTTGGAGACATCAAGGCCGGTCAGGCGGCAGATGGCGGTCTGGTACTCGAACAGGGCCTGAAGGGTGCCCTGGGAGCACTCGGGCTGGTACGGGGTATAGGCGGTGTAGAACTCGGCCCGGCCGGAGAGGTGATCGACCGCGGCCGGGATGACGTGGTCGTAGAAGCCGCCGCCGATGAAATTGACCATGCCGTTGCTGTTTTCGGCGGCAATGGATTGCATCCTGGCAAAGGTCTCGAATTCGGACATGCCGGCAGGCAGGTTGAAGGTCTTGGCCCGCAGTTCCGCCGGGATCGGGGCGAAGAGGTCCTCGACGCTGGAAGCGCCGATAGTGGCCAGCATCTCCCGAATCTCCGCCGGAGTGTTGGGGCAGTAGTGACTGTCGTTCATGTAAGTAATCTCCAAGGGATTTTCCGTGTAGGGGCAGGTCTTGCGCCTGCCCGCCTTGTGCGTGCAGGGTAAAAAGGGCGCCACATGGGACGCCCTGCCATTTGAGTTTTTATTGTTACAGGGTTTTCAGGAACTCGTCGTACTGCTCTTTGGTCATCAGGTTTTTTAGCTCCGATTCATCGGTTATTTCGATCCAGGCCATCCAGCCGGCATCCTCGGCGCTTTCGTTGACGATCTCCGGGGCATCGTTCAAGGCCTCGTTGACCTTGACCACCTTGCCGGAAACCGGCGCATAGATATCGCTGGCCGCCTTGACCGACTCGATGCTGCCCAGGACGTCGAACTGCTTGACAGTGGCGCCCAATTTGGGCAGTTCCACAAAGGTCACGTCCCCCAGTTCATGGGCCGCATGCTCGCTGATGCCGACCGCGCCGATCCCCTCCTTGACCTTGACCCACTCATGTTCCTTGGTGAAATAGGTGCTCATCGTTTCTTCCTCCTTAATATTTGGATTTCTGAAATTGAAAAAAATGTCTCCGAAGACACTGAAGAATCAGGACCTGAGCGACCCGCCCCGGTAGAAGGGCAACTCGCAGACGGTTGCCTCCATGCTGACCCGCTCGTGGCGGATGGTGAGCGGCGCACCGATCACTGACGCCTCGGGCTTGACGAAACCGATTCCGATGCCACAGCCCTGCATGGGGGAGAATACGCCGCTGGTCACGGAGCCAACAGCCTCGCCGGCCAGGCAGATCTCGTAGTGATGGCGCGGTGACCGGCGACCTTTGACCTCGAAGGCCGCCTTTTTCCGGGTAAGGCCCTGCTCCCTCTGCCGCACGAGCGCCGCCTTGCCGATAAACTCCTTGTCGAAGTTGACGAACCCTTCCAGCCCAGCCTCCAGGGGGGTGGTAGCCTCGTCGATGTCGCTGCCGTAGAGCGAGTAGCCGACCTCCAGGCGCAGCACGTCCCGTGCGCCCAGCCCGGCCGGCTTGACCCGGCTGTCCTTCAGCAGCAGGTCCCACAGTTCCCCCACCTTGGCGGCGGGCAGGAATATCTCGTACCCCAGTTCGCCGGTATAGCCGGTGCGGCTGACAATGGCCTCGCTGCCGAGGATATCCATGGTCATGAATTTGAAATAGGGAAGCTTGATTATTTCTCCGCCAAAGGCCGCCGCCAGAACCGCCCGGGAGAGCGGTCCCTGGATATCCAGCTTGCCGGTCTCGGCCGAGATGTTGGTGAATTGTCCGCCCGTCAGGCGGGAGCGGATGACGTTGAAGTCGTTGTCGGCCGTGGCGGCATTGACCACGACCATGGCCCGGTCCTCGGCCAGCCGGAAGACGATCAGGTCGTCGATGATGCCCCCCTGCTCATTGAGCAGAAAACCGTAGCGCGAACGTCCCACCGGGATGGAGCGCACCGAGAAGGTAAAGACGTCCTCCAGGCCGTTG
>DAIERH010000182.1 GCA_027346925.1 Geobacter sp. | reverse complement strand
CCGATGAACAGGGCTATTTCGTGGCCACGCTTCCAGCGGGCAGATATCGGATCACCGGCCGGGCAACGGTCGAGGTGACGGTGGAGAACGGCACGACAACACTGGTCCCGCTCCGTGCGGGCAAGAGGATGGCGGATTGATGAACACGTGGCTTCTGCGGCAGGCGCTTGCCCTGATATCGCTCGTTACACTGGCACTGCCCGCGGTTGCCGGGCAACTCGACGACTACTACCTGGCCGCGTTCGGTGAACGGACCGGCAGCGCCCTGGAAAAGGCGCTGCTCGCCCCAGTGGCGGAAGCAACCGAGGCGGCCCATTGCGGCACACCGCTCAAGCACGGGCTGCAACGGGACTGGAACCAACTGGAGCCGGCCACGCAGAAGGTGCTGTCAAAGCAGCTTGCCGCACCGGCGCTGTCGGGGGAGCAGACGCTCCTGTCGAGCGCCGGCAACTTTTTGATCCATTACGCCACCACAGGCAGCGACGCTCCAACTCCCAGCGGCTACACGGTGGCCCAGTGGGTGCAGCAGGTGGCCGACTCCTTCGAAAATGCCTATTCGTTCTACCAGCAGATGGGGTACCACCTGCCGCAAGCCCTGCCCAACGGCTCGCCCTACAACGTTTACCTGCGCAGCCTCGCCTCCATGAGTATCTACGGACAGACCACCAGCGATAAACCGGTCTCCGCGCCCGGGTTCCCCTACGCCTCCACCAGCTACATCGAGATCGACAAGGATTTCACCGACAGCATCTACCACCCTTCGATCTATACCCCGCTGCAAAGCCTGCAGATCACCGCGTCCCATGAGTTTCATCACGCCGTCCAGTACGGCTATAATTTCTATTTCGATGTCTGGTACGCCGAGGCCACCTCGACGTGGTTCGAGGACGAGGTGTACGACGGTGTAAATCAGGATTATGACTATATTCCGGGATGGTTCGACAATAGCAGCCGCCAACTGGACCTGGCGCAAGGCGATCCGAGCTTTTCAAGCCAAGCCTACGGACGCTGGATTTTCAACCGCTATCTGGCTGAAAACCATACAACCACGGTCGTTCGGAGCTTTTGGGAAAAGCTTGCCGGCACGGCACCCCCGGCTAACGGCGGCGACATCCCCATGGCGCCGCTTTTGGATTCGGTCCTCTCCTCGTCGTACAACAGCACGCTCGCCGCGGACTTTTTCGGCTTCACCAAACGGGTCTACACGCGCGACTGGACAAGCCATCAAAACGAGATCGGCCTGATCGCCGCCTATTCCCCGGTGGCCGTCTACAGCGCCTATCCGGTCAACGCCGGCACCTCCCCGGCTCCATCGGTCACGTTGCCGCACTACTCCTTTGCCTACTACCGTTTTGTGCCGGGAGCAGGGGCACCGGCGAATCTGAACATCACCGTCACCGCTACCAGCGGCATCAAGTCCACCGCTTTCCTCAAAAACGGGTCCGGAGCACCCCAGGAATTCCCTTTTACTGGCGTGAACAGTGTCACCGTGACCATACCCGCCTTCGGCTCCTCCAGCGAGGTGGCCCTGCTGGTGGCCAACACCACCGCTGTGGACAACCACAGTGTCAACTTCAGCACGGACGGTACCAGCCTGCCGGTGAGCGAACCCACCGGGGGCTCGGTGTATGCCACCGCAACCACTCCCGGGGGTGGTGGCGGTGGCGGAAGCTGCTTCATCGCCACGGCAGCCTACGGCAGCTACCTCCATCCCAAGGTGCGGGTACTGCGCGATTTCCGCGACCATTACCTGCTGACCAATGGGCCGGGCCGGGCCTTCGTGACCCTCTACTATCGCCTCAGCCCCCCCCTGGCCGATTTCATTGCCCGCTACGCCGCCCTGCGTCTGCTGACACGTCTGCTGTTGACTCCGCTGGTCCTTGCGGTTGCCTACCCCACCGTTTCCGCCCTGCTTCTGCTCTTGCTCGCCACCCTGGTGGGGCGGTCCGCCGGCTGCGGGCGCCGGCCGTCCGGGCAACACCATGAAGCGCCACAGCCACCTGGGCTGACATGAAAAGGCAGCCCCCCTCCTTACAGGGACTGCAACTGCACGAGACCACCGATTACATGGCTTCCTGCGACTTGCTTGGCAGTGTTTGTCCCGCGTAACCCTTGGTTTGTTCCAGAAGAAAATCGACAAAAGCCCGGTTGGCCCGCGACAGGTACCCCTGGCGCTTCCAGGCAATCAGGAGATCCAGATACAGGGGCGGATCAAATGACACCGCCTTGAGGTCGTCATCGTTCGTGACAACCATCCTGAGGAACGTGGATATCCCCAGACCATTCCGAACCAGCGACTTGACCAGCGAGAAGAGGTTCGTTTCGAATACGATGTTGGGAACAATGCCGCTTTCCTTCGTTACATCGAAAATCAGCTCGCGGATGTAGTACCCTTCCTTGTAGAAGACCAGCGGCTGCCGCATGAACTCCCCGAGCGTCACCGATGGCCGGTCCGCAAATGGATGGCCCGGCGGCACGCTGACCACGACCTCCTCCCGCAGGAAGCGGCGCATCTCAAGGTTTTCCGGATACGCGCTGCCGGCAATGACACCCATGTCCAGCTCCCCCTGCTCGATCATCTTCTGAATCCTCCAGGCGCCTTCTCCGTAGACCGACAAACGCAGGTTCGGGTAACGCCCCATGAAATCGCGGATAATGTCAGGAAAAAAATAGGAGCTGAGCATGGGTGGTATCCCCACCCGCACCTCTCCCCTGGCAAGGCCGCGCAACTCTCCCATCTCCATTTCCGCAGCCTTCACCTGTTCGAGGATCTTGCGGGCGTGCTCCAGAAACATCTCGCCTTCCGCGGTCAACGATACCCTTTTCTCCTGCCGGTTTAAGAGCACCTGGTCCAGTTCCTCTTCCAGCTTTTTGATCGCCATGCTCACCGCGGGCTGTGCGATGTGAAGCTCTTCCGCCGCCTTGGTGAAGCTCCCCTGCCGAACTATCTCCACAAAAAACCGTAATTGCCGTAAGTCCATAGTCGCCCGGTTATTGATAAATTATTTTTATCCTAATCATATTAATTATATATTTTTCTTATTTTATGGCAACTGCTATCGTAAAACCTGTTTTAGGAAGATTTTCCCAGTACCGGGGATCGAGGCGGTCATACCACATGTTCATACGACGTGCCATTTTGAAATTGGATATGCGCCTTGCCGCGCTTCTTATCGGGGTTACCCTCTCCACGGTTGACTCCAGCGCCCTGAATCTGGCGCTTCCTTCGCTGGCCGCCCACTTCCGCACAAATGCCGCGTCCGTTCAGGGCGCAGCCTCACTGTACCTGATCGGGTCTGCCCTGGCTTTCCTCCCCCTGTCGGGATTGGCCGGCCGTATCGGCACCGTGAAAATCTACCGCATCTCACTGTTCGCCTTCAGCGCAATTTCCCTGTTTCTGGCCCTTTCACCGAGCCTTCTGGTGCTTCTCTGCCTGCGCTTCATCCAAGGAGTCGCCGGTGCTGGGGTCATCGGGCTGGTGCCGGGATTGACCGCCGCCACCTTCCGGGAAAGGAAGGGGTGGGCTCTTGGCATGGTATCCGGGGCGGTCGCGGCGGGAACCCTGATGGGGCCGCCACTGGGCGGCTTCATGGTGGATGCGTTCGGCTGGCGCAGCATCTTCTACATCAACCTTCCCTTCGGGCTGGCTGCTCTGCTCCTCTCCGGCCAACTCGGCGAGCTTCGCGGTGCGGGACTCCGGGAAAGCCTCCGGCGGGTCGTTGCCGCTCCCCGCTTTCTCCTGGCGCTCCTGGCGACAGTCTTCTTTTTTGCCCAGTCGTTCGGCACCAACCTCCTCTGGCCCTTCTACCTCGAGGCAAGCGGGATGACTCCGAGCCAGGTGGGGATATTCCTGTTGGTGCCGCCCATGATGCTTCTGTTTATCGGACCGTGGGCTGGAAAGGTCTCCGACCGGAAGGGTTTTGATCAGGTCAGTTGGCTGGGGAGCGCGGTACTGGCGGTTTCATCCTTTGTACAAGGGGTGACCGGCAAAGTTGCGCTGGGGCTGGCAGGTATCGGTTTCGGCCGCGCGCTCTTCCAGGCGGCCAACAACGCGGCAGTGCTGGCGCAGGCTCCGGAAGATACCCAGGCAGTTGCCTCGGGCCTTTTATCCATCGCCCGGGTCGCCGGGCAGGCCTTGGGAAGCATCCTTGCAGGGGGGATGTGGGGCGCACTCGAACATCAGGGGATCAGGCACGCCTTCCAGGTTTCAAACATGGTTCTCGGGAGCCTGGCTATTGTCTCCGGCGTGCTGATCGTGGGACGCAGGAGGGTATCAAGTTGCCAAAATAACAGCTCTGTGTTGTAATACTCGCATTTTTTGAAGAACAGTCATTATCCACCAAATTTGAGCAGGTTTCGCCTGCCAATCGAAAGTGTGATCATGAGGCTATTACTGGTCGAAGATGACTCGATGCTGGGGGAAGCTGTGCAGCATGTGCTTCAGCAGGAGTCCTTTGCCGTGGATTGGGTGCGGGATGGTGAGGAGGCGGAGCTGGCTCTTGATGCCTTACCGTATGATCTTGTACTGCTTGACTTGGGACTGCCGGGAAAAAGCGGACTGGATATTCTGCATGATCTGCGAAAAAAAGGATTTTCCATGCCGGTCATTATCCTGACTGCTCGCGATGCGGTCCGCGACCGAATCGCGGGACTGGACAGCGGCGCTGACGATTACCTGGTAAAACCGTTTGACCCGGACGAACTCGCGGCTCGCATCAGGGCGCTCCTGCGCCGCCGGGATGGCAGGGTTGAGCCATTAATCAAGTTCGGACCATTGACACTTAACCCGGCCACCCACGAACTATACTATCAGGAAAGGCCGATCAGGCTCTCTCTACGCGAGTTTTCGCTAATATCTCTTCTGTTGGAACGCCCCGGAACCACTGTTTCGCGTGAACAGCTTGAACAGCGATTATATGGTTG
>DAIERH010000181.1 GCA_027346925.1 Geobacter sp. | reverse complement strand
TCGAGCGAGATGAAAGGATCCTTCGCGAAAATGCCGGCTTCGACATATGCGTTGAGGAACTTGCCGGCGTCGTCGCGGCTGATGCCGATCGTCTTCTGCGTCAGATCGTTCGTGCCGAACGAGAAGAACTGCGCCGCTTCGGCGATTTCGTCCGCACGCAGAGCAGCGCGGGGCAACTCGATCATGGTGCCGATCAGGTACTCCACCTTGACGCCGTAGCGGGCGATCACCTCCTCGCAGATGGTGACGGCATTCTGTTTGAGCACCTTCAACTCGCTGAGCGTTGCGATGAGGGGGATCATGATCTCCGGTACGATGGTGAAACCCTCGTTCTTGACCAGTTCGCAGGCCGCCTCCATGATGGCCCTCACCTGCATGTCGTAGATCTCGGGGTAGGTGATGCCCAGACGACAGCCCCGGTGTCCCAGCATGGGATTGAATTCGTGCAGGAACTCCACCTTGTGCTTGAGGGCGTTGACCGGCACCTTCATGGTCCGGGACAGTTCCTCGATGTCTTTCTCCTCCTGTGGGAGGAACTCATGCAGCGGCGGGTCGAGAAGGCGGATGGTGACCGGCAGCCCCTTCATCTCGCGGAAGATGCCGATGAAATCCCCTTTTTGCATGGGCAGGATCTTGGCCAGGGCGTTTTCACGCCCTTCCAATTCGTCGGACAGGATCATCTCCCGCACGGCGGCGATACGCTCGGCGTCGAAAAACATGTGTTCGGTGCGGCACAGGCCGATCCCCTCGGCCCCGAACTCGCGTGCCACCTTGGAGTCATGGGGGGTGTCGGCGTTGGTGCGGACCTTCATGGTACGGACATTGTCCACCCATCCCATCAGGGTGCCGAAATCGCCGGTCAATTGGGGGGGGACCGTGGGGATCGCCCCGAGCATGACCTCGCCGCTGGAACCGTCCAGGGTGACTATGTCGCCTTTCTTGACCACCACGCCGTTACGGGCGGTAAAGGTCTCGCCGGTGTAATCCACCTTGATGTCGCCGCAGCCGGCCACACAGCATTTGCCCATGCCGCGCGCCACGACCGCCGCGTGGGAGGTCATGCCGCCGCGGGCGGTGAGTATCCCCTGGGCGGCGTGCATGCCATGGATATCCTCGGGCGAGGTTTCGATGCGCACCAGAATGACCTTGCGGCCTGTCTTGGCCTCGGCCTCGGCCTCATCGGCGCTGAAGACCACCTCTCCGGAGACGGCGCCCGGCGATGCGGGCAGGCCCTTGGCAATGACCTCTTTCGCGGCCTTGGGATCGAGGGAGGGGTGCAGCAACTGATCGAGTTGTGCAGGCTGAACCCGCTTGACCGCCTCCTTTTCGCTGATCAAACCCTCCTTCACCATGTCCACGGCGATCTTGATGGCCGCCGGGGCGGTACGTTTGCCGTTTCTGGTCTGGAGCATGAAGAGCTTGCCCTTTTCGATGGTGAACTCGATGTCCTGCATGTCCTTGTAATGCCGCTCCAGGATGTCGCGGATTGACGCCAGTTGCTGGTAGCACTCGGGCATGACCTCTTCCATGGGGGGGAGGGTGGTGGCTTTGGCGCGGTTGATCGGCTGGGGGGTGCGGATGCCGGCCACCACGTCCTCGCCCTGGGCATTGACCAGGTATTCGCCGAAAAAGTAATTCTCACCGGTGGATGGGTCGCGGGTAAAGGCCACGCCGGTGGCACAGTCGTCGCCCATGTTACCGAACACCATGGACTGGACGTTGACGGCGGTGCCCCAGTCGGACGGGATGTTGTTGAGCTTGCGGTAGGTGATGGCACGCTGGTTCATCCATGAACCGAACACGGCGCCGATGGCGCCCCACAGCTGGGCCTCGGGGTCTTCGGGGAACTCCTGGCCGAGAACCCCCTTGATCTTTGCCTTGAACTGTCCGACCAACTCCTTCCAGTCGGCCGCGCTCAGTTCGGTATCCAGGTGAACGCCCCGCTGCTCCTTCTTCTGCTCCAGCAGGTGTTCGAGGATGTTCTTCTCCATCCCCATGACCACGTCGGAATACATCTGCACAAAGCGGCGGTAGGCGTCGTAGGCGAAGCGTTCGTCGCCGCTCTGTGCGATGATGCCCTGAACGGTGGTATCGTTGAGTCCCAGGTTGAGGATGGTGTCCATCATGCCCGGCATTGAGGCACGGGCGCCGGAACGGACCGAGACAAGAAGGGGGTTCTTGGGATCGCCGAATTTTCTGCCCATCAGACCTTCAACCCTCTGCAGGTTGGCGGCGACCTCGGCGGCAAGGGATGCGGGGTAGGTACGGTCGTTCTTGTAAAACTCGGTACAAACCTCTGTTGTAATGGTAAAACCGGGGGGGACCGGGAGGCCGATGCTGGTCATCTCGGCCAGGTTGGCCCCCTTGCCCCCCAGAAGGTTTTTCATGTCGGCCCGGCCTTCCGCCTGACCATTGCCAAAGAAATACACAAACTTCTGCGCCATTGTGCTGCCTCCTCAGTGATGATAACGTTTTCAGATTTACACTGGCTAAAAACGTTTATTTATAATAAAAATAATGAGTTAGAGAGCTTACTATAGCGCAGAAATTTAAAAATTCAACAGGTATTCCGGGAAAGGGCGATTTATTTCAGATCCCAGCTGTTGATGTCGGCGTTTTTGCCCTCACCCCCCTTGACGCCGTCCGCGCCGTAGGAGTACAGGTCGTAATCGCCATTTTCGCCGGGCGAGACATAGATGTAGTCATTTCCCCATCCGTCCTTGGGTACCTGTTTGCTTTCCAGGTAGCCGCCTTCCTTGTAGTTCTTTGGGGCGACGCCGACGGTCGGCTTTGCCACCAGCGCATTCAGTCCCTGCTCAGTGGTGGGGTAGACGCCATTGTCGAGCTTGTAAAGCTTGAGCGCCGATTCCAGGCTTCTGATCTGCGTCTTGGTTGTCTGGATCTTGGCGTCGTCGGTGCGCCCCAGGATCTTGGGACCTACCAGGGCGGCCAGGAGCGCCAGGATGACGATTACCACCATGATCTCGATCAGGGTGAAGCCGCGTTTATTGTTGAGCTGGTTCATTTTTCCGTATCCTCCATCTGGGTGTGGTAATGTTCAACCCTGTAAATTTACAACAATACCCGGGGATGGACAAGGATTTTTCGGGTTCTCCGCGGTGTGTATCCCAAATGGACCGCACTCTGCCTCAATTGCGGCACGATCGCAACCGCAACCGGGTGGCACAGAATGAATTATATGCGGTCTTATTACCATATTAGGGCTTGACTTGTTGTTGGCACAGGTTATGATACGCATTCTGTGGGATGCGCGCCACACGTCACGAATGCGGGAAAGAATGAATGCTTGCCCCGGGCAAGCACGCCGAACAGGCGATAAAAAACAAGACAAAGGAGATGAACAGATGAAAAAGACCGTTATTGCCATGCTCGCCCTTGTTGCATTTGCCGGAACCGCTCTTGCTGCCGGCCCTGAAGTCCTCGAGTTCAAAGCCTCCATGGGCAAGGTGACCTTCCCCCACAAGATGCACCAGGAAATGCTGAAGAGTTGCAAAAAATGCCACGAAAAAGGCCCCGGCAAGATCGAGGGTTTTGGCAAGGACTGGGCGCACAAGACCTGTAAAGGGTGCCATTCCGAGATGAAAAAAGGCCCCACCTCCTGCAAGGACTGCCATAAGAAGTAAGCCACCTTTAGGATCATATATGTAAGAGGGAGGGGTGCGCCACGGCGTTACCCCTCTCTAGTTTTCGCCGGATATCACGTACTCTCCTCCACGCCGTTCCAGGAACCCCTCCTGCTGCAACGCATCCAGGTTTCTCTCCAGAGCGGCCGGCTCGCTGGCGAGCCGCTCTGCCAAATCCCGTGCCGTCAGCCCCGGTTGCTCCATGAGCGCCCGCAGCATGCGGCTGCGCAGTTCACGGTTTGACCCCTTGAAAGGGGACTGACGGCTGTGGTGGGCGCTGCGGCGGCTCGGGTTGGGATGACGCTCCTTGAGCAGCACCCCGTAATCCATCAGGGCGTCGTACCATTCGCGGGGAGCGGCGCTGTCGATCGTCGCCGCCACCAGCGGCATGATCTCCCGGTCGGCGACCCGGTCCCGGCCGTGAAAAAAGAAATGGATGAACACCGTGCGGATATTGGTCTCTATGAAGGCTTCCGCCCTGTTGAAGGCAAAGGCGGCTACTGCGCGGGCCGTATAGGGGCCGATGCCGGGCAGGGACAGCAGCTCATCGGTAGCGCTCGGAAACCGGCCACTGAAGCGGTCCATGATCTCTCCGGCGCAGCGCTTGAGGGCAATGGCGCGGCGATTATAGCCCAATCCCTGCCAGACACGCAACACATCCGGCAGGGGGGCGGCGGCCAGTTCGGCCGGGGTGGGAAAGCAGTCCAGGAACTGGGCGTACTTGACCTTGACCCGCTCCACCTGGGTCTGCTGAAGCATGATCTCGGACACCAGGATACAATAGGGATCGCGGGTCTCGCGCCATGGCATGGGGCGGGGATTGGCCCGGAAATGGGCGTAGATGGCCTTTTGGAAGGCGGCTACCGTTCTCGGGTTCAGGTCGCCCGTTTCGTGGTACCGGCGGGTGAGATGTTCGGGGTTCAATGTCAACGAAGTGCCAACTCCATGTCTTCCAGTTTCTTGATCCGGTCCCGCAACAGCGCTGCTGTCTCGAAATCGAGTGCCTTGGCCGCCGCCAGCATCTCCTTGCGCAGTCGTTTGACCAACTTGGGGATATCCTTGAGGGTTGCCCCGTACTCCTCCGGGGTCTCGGCCGCAACGCCGGGGGGGGTATAGTAGTCGTGCTCCTCGATGGATTCCAGGATGGTGCGCATCCCCTTCTTGACCGTCTCCGGGGTGATGCCGTGCTCCCGGTTGTAGGCCCGCTGGCGTTCCCTGCGGCGCAGGGTTTCGGCGACCGCGTCCCGCATCGAACCGGTCTCCCGGTCCGCGTAGAGAAGGACCTTG
>DAIERH010000180.1 GCA_027346925.1 Geobacter sp. | reverse complement strand
TGTTCCCTTCCACGCTGTAGCGGGCGATGTCAAAGCGGGGAATTCCCTCGTCGGATGCCCAAAGCGACAGCGGCAGTGCCATGATGAGCAGGGTCGAAAAGCATAGGATCAGGTTCCGCATGGGGGTCCTCTAGTGTATTAAATATTTTGCATAATAAAAATAATCTTAAAATACGGACAAAAATTACAAGAATCACTATGAAGAGGGTTACTTTGTCTTGAAGACAAAAACCCCGTCCCAATCGTCGGGTGGTGGATTCCTGCGGAAATATTCGATCCGTTTACCATAAAGGGTATAGAGCCGCGAACCCGGTGAGAGACGTTGCAACTCATCCAGCAGGGGAGCGGCCTTTCCCCATTCCCCGTTCCTGTACACCGACAGAAATTCGTGAAAGGTTCCCATTTCGGCACGGGTCGCTTCGACCATATCCTCGGCCCTGCCGAGTGGCTGGAATATGGCTACCGGCTTGTTCTTCCCCTTGACCCTGACGAGGTCGAGTTCCCTGAAGCAGATCCCGGCAGCCGCAGCCTTCGTGCTTTCGCCGACCACGATGCCGACCCCATATTCCTTGGTTATGCCTTCCAGGCGCGCCCCCAGGTTTACGGCGTCCCCCAGGGCCGTATAGGCCATCCTGAAGCGGGAGCCCATGTTGCCGACCCTCATTTCCCCGGTATTGATGCCGATCCCTATGTGTATCTCCGGCCACCCCCTGGAGGCAAACTGGGGTCGCAGACGCTCAAGTTCGCGCTGCATGTTCAATGCCGCAATAATGGCATGGTTGGCGTGGTCTGGGTCTTGCACCGGGGCGCCCCAGAACGCCATGATGGCATCGCCGATGTATTTGTCGATGGTGCCCCGTGTTTCATATATTATGCCAGTCATTGGGGTCATGTATTCATTCATCATCTGCGCCAGTTGCCGGGGTTCGAGTCCCTCGGAGATGGTCGTGAAATTGCGCACATCCGAAAAGAGTACGGTCATTTCGCGGCTGTCGGCCTCCATGGTGAACTTGTCTGGATTCCTGCTCATTTCCTGAACGATCTCGGGAGGGACATACTGCCCGAACAGTCCGGTTATCTGGCGGCGCGACCTGGATTCCATAAGAAAGCCGAAAGAGGTGTGGAAAATGTAAATGGATGGGATCATGAGGAGGGAAGAGGCCAGCGGAAGGACGAATCCCCGGTTCCACAGGTACATGTTCAGCAGGATGATGCCGCTTAACAGGCCCACGCTGACCAGCACGGAACTGATGAGCTTGAGTCGCGGCAGCAGGAAAGAAAGCAGCAGGCCGGTGATCAGCAGGGTGAACAGTTCGGCCGCCAGGGCATAGGGAGGGGTGGTGCGGATAGTTTGATCGAGTATGCCGGCGATCATGTTGGCATGGATCTCGACCCCGGCATATACCGGGGAAACCGGGGCGGCTCTCAAGTCCATCAGGCCGGAGGCGGTCGTGCCAACGAGGACAATGGCGCCATCCAGGAGCTCGGGCTTGACGCGCCCCTGGATGACATCGGCCGCCGAAACATAGGGAAAGCTCCCCTGGCGACCACGGTAGGGGATCAGGGCCGTGGCGTTGCCGTCCACCGGTATCTTCATGTCCCCGACCGAGATCGATTCGATCCTGCCGTAGCCCTTGTCGCCGTCGGGGATAAACGGCTTGATATCGGGGAAGCCGAACAGGGCCCTGACCATGGCGATGGAGAGGGCCTCGTAATAATTCCCTTTATAATTGATCAGGACCGGGACCCGGCGCGCGACGCCATCGATATCGATGGCCGGGGTAAAATGCCCGGCAGCGGCGGCATGATTCTGGAGCAGGGCGATGTTTGCGCCGTAGCCGTTATAGGTAATAAAGGACGTGCCCGGCGCTTTTATGTCGCCTTTTTCAAAGGTGGGCCGGGGAAGCTTTCCCACCGCATGCCCCTTGACTCCCCCTTCGTCGTTGGTGAAGAAGTAGCCCAGAATAACGGGGCCTTTTTGCAGGCTGTCAGCGAGGATGGAGTCGTAGTCCAGTCTGGACCGCAGTCGCGAAAGGGCAAGCTTGTAGTCCGCACTGTCCCGCAGTTCCCCTTGGGCAAACCGTTCCAGGACCGGCAGCCCCGAGCTGTGGTCCGGTTCGGCGAAAACCACGTCGAAGCCCGCGATGGCGACCTTGTAACGGTCGAACAGGTTGTCGACCATACGGGCGACGACGTTCCTGCTCCAGGGCCACCTGCCTATTTCCGCGAGGGATTTTTCATCGATATCGACGATCACGATCCGGTTGTCGATCTTTTCCGGCATCGTTGCGCGCAGGCGCACATCGTAGAGCCATAGATCCATCTGCTGGATCAGCCTGGACTGAAACATCCCCGCCCCGTGCGCGATGAACAGGAGCATGATGGCCAGGCTTATGGCAATGGGCAGGAGTCTCTTTCGCATTTCCCCTACGTTCCCCATGGAGGTGATGCGAAAAAAATAACATGGGTTTGTTTTTATAAAAAGATATTTCTTACATGATAATGAGTTGTTTTTTTGGGGAAAATAACCTTTACGTAAAAGGCCGGCACAAAGGCCGGCCTTTTTGTCACAGGTCGAGGATCATGGCGTTTTCGTCGCAGTCGGGGAATTTGACGCACTTTATGCAGTCGCCCCACACCTTGTGGGGGAGTTCGGACTTGTCCACCAGCCGAAAGCCGTGCTTGGCAAAGAAATCCGGCTTGTAGGTCAGGCAGAAGAGGCGTTTCAGGCCGATCTCTCTGGCCTCGGCAATGCAGGCCTGCACCAGTCGGCTGCCGATCCCCTTGTGTCCGGACTCCTCGGCCACCGCCACGGAGCGTACTTCGGCCAGATCATCCCAGACGATGTGCAGGGCCGCCGTGCCGAGCAGACTTTCTCCCTCCACTGCCACGTAAAAATCCCGGATGGACTCGTACAGCTCGGACAGGGAGCGGGAGAGCATGTCGCCACGGGAAGCAAAGTGGGTCAGCAGTTTTTGGATATCCTTCACATCGCCTATCTGCGCCTTGCGGATCATGTATGCTTCCTTTCCTTAGCGGATGCCGACATTCACGGTGATCGGCTTCAACACCCTGACCAGGTCCAGGGGGGCCATTTCCACCAGGTAGCCCCGTTTCCCGCCGTTGATGTAGATCTTCTCCAGCCGGGCAATGCCTTCTTCCATGAAGACCTGCATGGTGCGGCGCGTCCCGAAGGGGGAGGTGCCGCCGACCAGGTAACCGGTGTGTTTCCGGGCAGTCTCCGGCGAGCAGGGGCTGATCTGCTTCACCCCGGCACTACGGGCCAGTTCCCTGGTGGAGACCTGCAGGTCGCCGTGCATCAGGACGATCAACGGGGTCCTGTTTTCGTCCTCCATGACCAGGGTCTTGATCACGCAATGTTCGTCAACGCCCAGTTCGCGGGCCGAGACAGCCGTACCTCCCTTTTCCTCGTAGGCGTAGAGGTGATCCGTGAACGCTACCTTTTCGGCGCGCAGCATGCGGATGGCCGGGGTTATGGGCGGTTTTTCCCTGGCCATTCAGCAAATCCTCGGCAGTTGCTCGCCGGCCAGCATCTCCACCGCCCGCAGGCCGCCGATGACGGTCTCCATGCGTACCTTTCCGGCCGGGGCCGCCTCCACGTGGCCGATGATGGCCGCTTGGCTTCCCAGGGGGTGGTGCCGCATGCGTGCCAGCACCTCTTCGGCCGCATCCGGCGCCACGAATGCCAGCAGCTTGCCTTCGTTGGCCACGAAGAGCGGGTCGAGCCCGAGGATCGAACAGACCCCCTTGACCTTAGGGTTGACCGGAAGCGCCTCCTCCCTCAGGGTGACGGCCACGCCCGATTGCAGGGCGATCTCCTTGACAGTGGTGGCGACGCCGCCGCGGGTGGGGTCGCGCAGCACGTGCAGCCGGTCGCCGGCAACGGCGATGATCTCGGCAGTCAGGCCGTTAAGCGCGGCCGAATCGCTGCGGATGTCGCTCCCCACGTTGATTCCCTCGCGGCCTGCCATGACGGCGATACCGTGGTCGCCTGCCGTGCCGCTGAGAATGACCTTGTCCCCCGGCCGGGCATTGGCGCCGTGGATGGGGATATCGTGTTCGATGACACCGATGCCGGAGGTGGTGATGAAGATCTTGTCGGCCTTGCCCCGGGGGACGACCTTGGTATCGCCGGTGACGATCCGCACGGATGCGCTGTCCGCGGCGTGGCGCATGTCGGTCAGGATATCCCTCAACGCCGCCTTGCCGAATCCCTCCTCGATGATCAGCCCGACGCTGAGAAAGAGCGGCCGTGCCCCCATCATGGCCAGATCGTTGACCGTGCCGTGCACCGCCAGGCTCCCGATGCTGCCGCCGGGGAAGAAGATGGGGTCAACCACGAAGGAGTCGGTGGTGTAGGCCATCCGGCCCGAAACCTGGTCCAGCAGGGCGGCATCGTTCTGGGCCGCGACAGCCGTTCCGTTCAGGACGGGGATGATCAGTTCGTCCAGCAACTGGTGGGAGAGGCGCCCGCCGCTGCCGTGACCGAGGAGGATAAGGTCGCTGTTCACGGTTCATTCATCTCCGGAATGGATTTCAGGCACGATACCACGAATCGCGGGCATTGTCACGCGCTCCGGCCGGAGCTTTTTCTGTTCACATTGTGCTGTGCTTCGTGGTAAGAGTGACAACTGTTTTTCACGGGAACGATACGGATAGGGAGGCTCAGATGACAAAGTACATGCCCATGCAGGGATTGCCGGATACAGCGGGATACAAGAGAGGCGACGTGTTGGTGTTGGTGGGCGAGCTTTTCGGACGCGGCTACGCCAACGGCATGGTGGAAGAGGCGCGGAGGATCGGCATGACCGTGATCGGTACCACCGTGGGGCGCCGCGACAGCGACGCCAGCCTGCGCCCGCTGAATGGGGACGAACTGGCCGAGGCCGAAGCGCTCTTGGGGGGCGCCATCATCAA
>DAIERH010000017.1 GCA_027346925.1 Geobacter sp. | reverse complement strand
GCGATTGTTGCGAAGACGCCTTCCCGGTTATGTCACCAATCGCAACCATACCTGAGGTTGTTTCTCCAGCCCCGGTCTGCTGGACCAAACTGCCATCTGTCTGGCTGCCGGCATTGTTACTAGAGACCATCGTAGCCGCAATCGCGCCAACCGGGGAGCTTTGCTGAACTGCATCGTCAGCCACTGCACCTGATTCCGGCATTCTGCCGTCAGTCTGTGCCGGTGGGACAATCTGCGCCCCTGCCGCGCTCAGTGCCACATCCTGTGGCATTGGTGCATCCGATTGGACCGCTTTCGCGGAATTTTCCTGCTCGTCTTTGGTGGTTGGCGCATTCGCGGGAGGCAGAGGATTTCCATTTCCCATTGCCGCAAGCAGCATCGCCAGTACATCCGGCGGGACAGGCTGGGCTCCTGCCGTGCTCGATGCCACATCCTGTGGCTTCGATGTATCCGCTTGAACATCTTTCGCGGATTTTTGCTGCGTGTCTTTGGTGATTGGTGCATTCGCGGGAGTCAGCGGATTTCCATTTCCCATTGCCGCAAGCAGCATCGCCATTGCGTCCGGCTGAGTATCCTGCTGCTGCACCACCACTGCTGCTTGTTTGGTTGTGTCCGGTGCTCCCGAACTTCCTGATTTCTCTGCACCGCCTTCAATCGCCGGCTGGCCGGAACCCACCGGAGACATCCCGCCCAGCATTCCGGCAAAGACACTGCCGAACGGCCCTCCTGCCGACGGCGCCGACACCGTGGCAGGCACCGATGTGGCGGCGGACAAGCCCACGCCAACCGGTAGTTGCATCATCATAGTCATCTGTCCTGCATCCATTTGTTTTCACCCCCTTTCTTGTTGGATTTTTTATGGACATGGACAGAAACACTGTCCATAAAAGCTGAATCCGTGATACCTGAAGGCGTAGCGAGCGAAATCCATCGCCGCCCGTGACGATCCATGCCTGCTTTGTCGAGTGAACTGCGCCCCTGCCCTGAATAGTGCCTGAAACGCCAAGACTTAGGCATTCAAAGCGGGAGAAGCCATGAATGCGCACGATTCAGGAATAGCCTTACACACCATTAAGGTTTTCGTTGATCCATTTCAACACCCTGGGTTGCTTCAAGTAGGGCACCAGTTTTATTATCGTCTTTGTATCCATCTGGTTGAGCAAGGAAATGACCTTGTCCTCCGCAAGCTTGTCCATCAACTGCCCGGCCTCTTCGGGACGCATCTTCTTGAAAAGCCCGATCATCCTCTTCTGTTTCTCGTCCAGGGCCTTTTTCTGCACCTTTAACGAATCGTCCAGCCGCTTCTTTGAGTCGTCCAATGCCTTGATCTGGGAGTCCAGTTTTGCCCCCAGCTTTTTCAACTCTTGTTCCTTGGCCGCCAAGGCCGCCTCTTTTTCGGCCAGTTGCTGACGGCGGGCATCCTGGATAGCCTTTTCCTCCCGGGCCGCCCGCGAGGCACTCAGGGGCTGCTGTCCCGACTGCGCGCCTTCGGCAGTCTCGGCCGCTTTCCCGCTCTCGGCGCCAGCGTTCGATGCCCCCAACCGGAATCGGTCAAGGAACATGCTGCCGGCAAAGGCGACAACAGCAAGACAGATGACAATAAACCGTTTCACCTGGAGCGACTCCCTTTTTTCTGTATGGCAATCTCGTCCATGAAGATTTGTTCCTTCTGGTTCATGGCCTGCTTGAATTCCTTCGTCTTCCTGTCTTTGAGCGATTCCAGCACCTTTTTGTCCTTCGTGGCGTTCAGAAGCGTTTCACGCCGGTCATCCATGGCACGTCCGAGCACTTCGACCCGTTCCTTCTGATCCTTGATCTCGTCACGCTTACGCGAAAAAAAATTGGCGTACATGCGCAACTCTTCAATGCACTCAAGCTCGCCATGGCGCTGGCAAAATTCGCTGGCAAGGCTTGCCATCTGATTTTCTTTCAGAACAAGTTGATCGCTGGCATGTTCGAAATCCTGCTTGGCGACCGCAAACTCCCGTGAACGCATCCGTTCCAGGTCCACACGGTATTTAAGCACCTGCTCCAACTCGAATCTTTTCTCGGCCACGAACGTTCACCCCTCCCTGACGACCATGGAGACCATGGAATGTCAGTTCTCGAAGATACTCTTCAAGTGCTGAACCGCCTCGTGCATGGGGACAGGATCATGGATAGCCTGTTTGAGGTATGCCATGATTTTGTCGTGTTTTAAAATAGCATAATCTATGCCGGTATTGCTGCCCGACTTGTACGCCCCAATATTGATCAAATCCTCGGACTGCTTGTAGGTGGCCAAGACCTCCTTGAACCTCCCCGCCAACTCCAGATGCTCCGGCGGGACCACGTCGTTCATCACCCTACTGGCGCTGGCAAGGATGTCTATGGGCGGATAGACGTTGCGTGTTGCCAGACCGCGCGAGAGGATGATGTGTCCATCCAGAATGCTGCGCATTGCATCGGAGATCGGCTCGTTAAAATCGTCACCCTCAACAAGCACGGTGTACAAACCGGTGATGCTCCCCCCGGGAAAATTGCCGGTGCGCTCCAGGAGTTTGGGCAATGCGGCAAACACCGAAGGTGTGTAGCCCTTGGTGGTGGGCGGCTCACCGATGGCCAGGCCAACTTCGCGCATGGCCATGGCAAATCGGGTAGCCGAGTCCATCATCAACAGAACCTTCTTACCCTGTTTCTGAAAGTATTCCGCAATAGTGGTAGCGATGTAGGCGCCGCGCATGCGCACCAGCGGCGGCTGATCCGAGGTTGCTACCACGACAACTGACTTCTTGAGCCCCGTTTCCTGAAGGTCTTTTTCTATGAACTCGCGCAGTTCCCGACCACGCTCGCCGATCAGGGCGATCACGTTGACATCCGCTTCGGTGTAACGGGCGATCATGCCGAGCAGTGTCGATTTTCCGACACCAGAACCGGCCATGATACCCACCCGTTGCCCTTGACCGCACGTCAGCAGCCCGTTGATGCTCCTGATCCCCAAATCAAGCGGCTGACGTATGGGGGGGCGTGTCATGGGGTTGACAGGGGTCGCATAAATCGGGTATTCCTCCTCGACCCGCAGTATGCCCTTACCGTCGATGGGGTTTCCCAGACCGTCGATAACCCGCCCCAAAAGGAGAGGGCCAACCCCCAGGGATGCATTGTCACGCTTGACGGTGATCAGGCTGTCCAGCCCCACCCCCCTTACCTCTCCCAACGGCATGAGCAGGGTTTTGTTATTCCGGAAACCAACCACCTCGGCAAGGATCGGTTCACCTTCCTGAGGCCATATCTGGCAGATTGCGCCAACCGAGGTGTCGGGACAATACCCCTCGATGACCAACCCAACAACCTGGGTCACCTTGCCATGCAATCTGATGGGGTTGGTGGACTCCACTGCGGCGCGATATTTCGCCAAGTTGAGAGAAAATTCAGACACGGCGGAATCTCCGGAGCGCTAGGCGCCGTCCCCCGATGTCATACTACGCTCCTCTTGCAGGCGCCGGAATATTTCGTCCAACTGCGAATCAAAGCTGGCGTCGATGGTCCCCATCTCCGTATCGACACGGCAGGATCCCGGAGACACTTCCGGGTCTGACTTGAACTGCATATGCTCCGTGAACAGTTCTTGACGGAAATTCACCCGGCTGGTGGTCACCAGGGCATAGTCGTCGGGATGGAGGTGGACAAACACCTCGTCGCGCGCGGAAATACCCGCGGTAGCCGACTTTACGACGTCCGCCAGTATTCGCTGCCGATCCTGCGCCACCTCCCGCTGGATCACCTTAGCCGCCACCATCATAATCAGCCTGATAAGTTCATCTTCAGACTCGCGCAAGATCTTATCCCGCAAGACATGCAGGTTTTCCACCGCTGTCCGCAGCGACGCGAAAACATTCAGGAGCCCCCGCTCGGCCAGATTCTTCCCTTCCTGGAGGCCGCTTTGAAAGGATTCGCGAAGCCGTTGGTCCAGTTCTTCCTCGGACAAGGTGATCCCTGCAGGTTCCGGGAGGGCCTCCTGCTCGACCGGCTGTTCGGAACTCCCCTCCGCTGCAGCAAACAGTGCCATGGGAACGAAGCCAGTTGCTGCACCGGCTGGCGTCATGGCAGTAAAGCCCGCGTTTGCCTCCTGCAGAACAGTGATTTCCATCTGTCCAATCGGCTTGAAGCTGAATTCCGCCAAGCCATCGGGGGCATTTTCCAGGGATTTGATGATCCTAGACGAGGACATCGTCCCCCCCTCGCCCGGCCAGTACGATCTTCCCTTCCTCTTCCATCTTCCGCACGATCTTGATGATCTCCGACTGTGCCTTTTCCACATCGGAAAGCCGCACCGGCCCCATAACCTCCAGGTCCTCCTTGATCATCTCGGCGGCGCGGCTGGAAATATTCTTGAAAATCTTATCCTTGACGTCGTCGGGAGAGGTCTTCATGGCCAGGGTCAGGGTATCGTTGCTGACTTCGCGCATGATGGACTGGATACTGCGATCATCCAGGCGGAAGACGTCCTCGAAGGTAAAGAGGTGCTTGCGAATAATTTCAGCCAAGGGAGGACTGAGGACATCCAGTTTGTCGAGAATTTGTTTTTCCTTGCTGCGGTCGAAATGGTTGAACATGTCCACGACCTTTTCGATACCGCCCACCTTGTAGCGCTGAACACCTCCCATGGAGTTGATCTCCCGCTTCATCACCTCATCGATTTCCGCCAGGATTTCCGGTGAAACCTGCTCCACGTCGGCAATGCGCAACACGACCTCTGCCTGCAACTCCTGCGGCAGCAGGCTGATAATCTCGCTGGTCTGCTTTGATTTGAGCTTGGCCAGGATGACGGCGATAGTCTGGGGATGCTCCTGGGAGAGGAAGTTGGCAATACTCTTGGCATCCATGTTGGCCAGGACATCTACGAGGTCGCCATAGCTGGAGGCCTGCAACTCCTCCATGAGCATCTCGGCCTTGGCCGGTCCCAAGGCTTTCTCCAGTATCTTGCGGACAAATTCCTCCCCTTGGGAGAAGATGCCGGATTCCGGGTTGATAACATTGGTGAAGTCCTCGACCACCTCCATGATGGTGGTGCGACTCACATGGCCGAGCTTGGCCATGCTTTTACTGATCTTTTTTATCTCATCGTCATCCAGGTGCTCAAACACCTGCCTGGTGACATCATTCCCCAGGTAAAGGAGTAAAATCGCAGCTTTATCGGCGCCTGTCATTAGTATCCCTGTTTGAGTACCACATGTACGTGAATGCGGTTACTTTGTATCTTCCGTCAACCAGTTTTGCAGAATCTGGGCCACCTGATACGGGTCTTTCTTGGATTGCTCTATCAGGTTCTGCTGTTCCGCCAACTGCATGGATATCTGGGCCCGCTCGGCGGCGGAAAGCTTTTCGGTCATCTCGTGGGTCGGCTCAAGCGCCTCAAGGCGAGCGGGTCGCATAAGCCTGAGCGAATTCAAAAGCGGTCGGATGACGAACAGGATCAACGCCAGGAAACCCAAACCGATCAGGAGGTTCTTGAACAGGGATACAAAGAAGGGACTGTTCCACCACTTGGGTGTTTCCACGGCCTCTGCCTCGCTGGTATCCTGAAACGGGATATTCTGGACCGTCAACTGGTCTCCGCGCTCCGGATTGAACCCGACGGCGCTCTTGACCAACGCCTCGATCTTTTGCAACTCATCAGGGGAACGCGGGGTATACTTGGGTTTGGCGGTCTGACCATCCTTCACGGCAACAGGGGTTTCATACTTGCCATCCACCAAAACAGCCACCGATATCTTACTGAGCGCCCCAACCGGTTCGATTATTTTAGCCGTTGAACGGCTGACCTCATAATTGAGCGTCTCATCACTCTTGGATCCGCCGCCCGCCGAGGTTGCAGAATTTTGCGGAGCACGGCCCAGGTTGGTCTGCACGCCGGGAACACCGGCACTGGTTGTGGTGGACGGCCCTTTTTCATCGGAACGTTGCTCACTTCTGACCGCAGTGGTATCGGGGTCGAATTTTTCCTCAAGACGCTCCACCTGTTTGAAATCAAAAGCAGCCGAAACTCGCGCCACCGATTTACCCGAACCTACAATGCGATCCAAAAGCGATTGGATACGCTCCTCCATGTTCTTCTCGTAGGTCCGTTGGGTTTCCTGCATGGTCGATGTCATCTTGGATGTCGGGTCCGAAGAGTCGTTCCCCTTACTGAGTATCTTGCCCCGGCTATCCAGAACGGTAACGTGGTCAGGGTCCAGACCCTCGATGGAGGAGGCAATCAGGTGCACCACGCCCTGGACCTCGTTGTCGCGCAGCGTGTGATTCGACTTAAGCTTGAGGACTACCGAGGCAGTAGCGGGCCGCTCGTTTTCCTTGAAAAGGGATTTCTCGGGGATGACCAAGTGGATACGGGCCTGTTCGACACCATTAAGTTGGGAAATGGTGCGGGACAACTCCCCTTGGAGCGCCCTCTGGTAGTTGAGCTTCTGCACAAATTCCGTCATGCCGAAGCTCTTGCGATCGAAGATCTCGAACCCTACCCCTCCTCCCTGGGGAAGGCCATCGGACGCCAAGGACAAGCGCAGTTCATAGACCTTGTCGGAGGGGACCAGAATCCCTTTCCCATCAGCGGTGATCTGATAAGGGGTCTTGGCGTCCTTCAATTTTTTTACGATCTCACCCGCATCTTCCGTGGTCAGGTTGGTAAACAAGGGGCGATAATCGGTCCGGTTGGCAACAAAGATCAGCACGGCAAAGGCCATCACCGACAGGAGAGCCACGCCTGCTATCAGCAGGCGTTTGCCGGGCGACAACGCCATGAACGGCTCTATGAGTCTTCTCAATCCTTCTGGCATTGATCTGTCTGGTTCATCCTTTCATCTGGGGTCGATTGAAACAGGGGGCGGGGTAACCAAAGCCTTTTTCACCGCAGCGACTATACTCTGTTATACCTGCATGCGCATTACTTCCTGATAGGCGGCAAGGGCCTTGTCACGTACTGTTGACATGAATTGGAACGAGATGCTGGCCTTTTCCATGGAAATCATCACCTCGTGAAGGTTTTTGTTCTCACCGCTGGCAAATCCCTGAATGGCCTTGTCCGACTGGACTTGGAGATCATTCACCTTTGAAACGAGTTCGTTGAAGAATTTGCCGGCTCCTTCAGCCGGAGAAGCCAGCTTACTCGCCCCAACCTCGGAAAACGCCTTGCCAACGCCGAGTCCACTTTCAATTCCCTTAAGTTCCATTCAACAAAACCTCCTTGTAAAACTACCGACACGAACTTGCCCGAGATTTATTTGCTACTGATCTCCAGAGCCTTCATCGCCATACTTTTTGCCGCCTGGATCGCCGTGACATTGGCCTCGTAGGAGCGGCTGGTATTGATCATATCGGCCATTTCTTCAACCACGTTGACATTCGGCATTGCCACGTACCCCTGGGCGTTGGCATCGGGGTGACTCGGATCGTACTGCAACCGTGGCGGATTCTGGTCTTCTATGACCTGCATCACTTCAACCTGGCGGAGATCCCGGTTCGCAGCATTGTCGAGCACCTTGTTAAAAGAATTTTTTATCGGCGTAGCGGCAAAGACGGCGTCCTTACGCTTGTAGGGCCCCCCTTCCGGGGTGCGCGTGGTGTTGGCGTTGGCCAGGTTGCCGGAAATGAGGTTCATCCGTGTGCGTTCGGCCGTCAATGCCGAGGCACTGACACCCATTGAACTAAAGAAATCCATTAGTTACCTCCTTTAACCGCGACTCGCAGGTCAGAAAAAGTCTTGGAGAGAATCTGTACCGAGGCATTATACATGATCTGGTTTTCCGACATCTTTGTCATCTCATTCTCCAACTCCACGGCGTTGCCGTCTTTACCCGGCGTTGTTGCAGGGGTTTCCAGGACCCGGCCGGTAACCGACTGAAGCCTGTCCGTTGTCCCTTTTAATGGTATGTGCCGCGGGTTGGTTACAGCCGGAGTACCCTTTTGTGTTCCCTTGAGCGCTCCCTGGAGTTCATCTTCAAAGGCCAACGATTTGGGTACATAGTTGGGTGTTTCAGCATTGGCGATATTGGAGGAAATCAGATTTTGATTTTTTACTCTCAGGTCGATGCTTTTCCCGAGGAGTTCAACGTTTGTATTGAAAATACCATCCACTGGCATTGTTGGTATCCTTTCGCGCAGCTTGTTGCAAATTTTGTACCCCATTCTCCATGAGGGACGAGAGGCGCCTCTGTCCAGGGAACCGCTCGTTACACGGGGCGCGGCGTCAGCGACCGAAACAACGCCTTCTGACCCATGATATCAGAGGGGCCGGAAAAACTTCATCCGGGATCAAACCCACCACCCGGCCCACCAGCATGCCTATCCGGTCACAGCAAGCGTCGGTTTTTTGACAAAGTCATCCGATTGACGTAACACAAAGAGAGCCTGGCACCCATTATTGGAGTGAGCGTGATGAACCTTGTATTCCCAGGGAAGTAAGTGCTTGTTGCGCCAATTTCTGCCAGTCGGGGTCTTTCCCGCTTTTCGCCACCCGTTCGAAGTAGTCGCGGGCGAGCTGCCTTTTGCCATCAAGCAGGTTAAGCTCACCGGCCTTGTACAGGAGCCCCTCATTTTGTGCGTTGGCCGGCAGCTTGATACCCGATTCGAGCAGGCGCAGAGCGCCCTTGCGGTCGCCCAAAGCCTCCCGCGCCGAGGCAGCAACGTAATAGGCATCGGGCAGCAGCCGGGATGCCTCGCCGCCGGAGACACCGTTTGAGGACAGGTACACCTCCATCGCCTTGGCGGCTTGGGCGGAAGCCTTCGTATTCCACAGCGACCGGCCGAGGTAGTAGTAGCTTTCCGGCTTTCGGGCATGCTCACCCTTGTTGAGCAGCCACAAAAGCGTGTCCTTCACCTCCTGGTATTTCCCATCCGCGTAATACATCCCGGCCAGGCGCTCCATTATCAGGCGCACCTGGGGATGGGCGGGATATTTTCGCACGAAAGACCGCAACGTCTTTTCCGCCAGGACGGTGTCACCCAGCAAGTCGGCCTTCTCGGCAATCTGCTCAAGCATGAATGGTGCACCCGCCGATGCCCATTGGCGGTCCAACAACATGCTGAAAAGCTTGATCAGTTCAATGGGCCGGCCAGTTTCCTCATAGGCGTGGACGACAGCCGGGAGAAACTCGGGCAACTCGATACATCCGGAAAGATAATCCTGCTGTTCCTCCGCAAAACGGACAAGACCGGACTCATCCTTAGCCCATTCGGTTGCCCGATACACCTGGGCCACCAGCACTTCACGCATGGTACGGCATACGGTGGCATACACACCGTGGGGGAACATTTTCTGAAAACCCACCACATGCCGAAGCGCCTCGGGCGCCATGCCATGAATGGCCTCCAGCAGCACCCATTTGAAGTGCGATTCCTCGCGTATGGCAATGTCGCCCGCCTGTTGGGAAATATCCTGGTAGATATCGACCAAATTGCGGTAGTTCCACGGTGTGGCGGACAGGAACTCGCGATCGGCCAGCCTGAGACGTGCCATCTGGTTGGCTTTGTTGTCCGTATAATTTTGCGCCACCGTACGGTATACGGCAAGCGCCTCCTGTTCATGCCCTTGCCGAGCCAGGACATCGGCCATTCTTACAAGAAGTGCCGGTGCATAGCTTTTGTCCGCCAGTCGCGCGATCAAATGCGCCAACAACATCCGTCCGGCAGCCAAATCACCGCTGCGTGCGATACTGTCGCCATAGTAGAAGGCAACCCCGGGATTGAAATTCAAATAAGCGGGCCACAGCCGCTCAGCCTCACGAAACACCGCCAGGGACTGGGGATATTTTTGCAGCTTGTAGAGGGTTTCACCGAGACGGTACAGGGCTAGGGGCCTGATGGGGGTCTGCCGGCCGGCAAACTGGGTGAATATCTCCTCCGCCTCGGACAGGCGCCCTTTGTAGAGGGCCGCTTCAGCCGCTACAAAGAGCTGCTGGTCACTGTCATTGAGGATACTTCTCAGAATCTGGAGGTCCGTGGGAATAAAGGGGATCTCCGTCTTGAGAGGCGGGTCGAAATCCCGCACAAGCTTTTCGACGCCATTCCATATCTTCTCCCTGCCCCCGATGTAGGGATGCGGCACACCGGGATTGAATGGTTTGCCCACATCCAGGGTAATGGCAGTTACTCCATCAAGGCTGAGGTCACGCCAGCCTGTGCCGGCGGCAACCTGGAATGTCATCAGCAGGTCCGGCCCGCGCCGCAAAAATGTCAATCCGCCGATATTGGCATCGGAATAGCGCCTATATTTTTTGAACAGCGCCCCCCCGGTGCCATGCATGATGAGACGGAGCCTGTTGCCGGGCAGGGCGGTGAGGGTGTAATTCGGCTGGTCTTGCAGCTTGACGGTGATATGTGTATAGCCGCTTTTGGGTCGGATATCGACGCGGTAAACCCGGTTGGGAATGGATGCGTGTGCGTCGGGAGGGGTGGCAACTACGGACAAGGATACTGCCAGCAGGAGGGAACCTGTCGGCAGAAGTACCCTCAGTCCTTGAAATATTTGGGCTAGATAACGCATGTTATTACCATCCGTTGCAACGCAAGGACACTACGCCGACAACTTGCAGAACCTTCGCACCTTTGACGCCAACTCATCCTCGCCGCACGGCTTGATGATAATATCCCTGGCGCCATATTTCAATGCCTTCAGCACAGCGGTCCGCGTCCAGCGTTGGGCACTCATGATGATCGGGGGAGGTGCATCCTGGCGGATGGCATTTATCTTGATGCAAACCGCCAGTTCCCGGTCGTCGGCATCCATGGAACCAATCAAAACCAGGCGCACATTCCTGCCGGAAAAGAGCTCCTTGATGTCAGCGTTAAGCGTCCCCTCGACAACTTCATATCCGGTAAACCCCATTGCTCCGATCATATGCTGTCGTTCGTATTCATCGTCCTCCAGCACCACAATGCTGTCGGTCCCGGCATCGGTCGCCACAGCCTTCCGTTCGGCCAGATCCTCGCTCTCGATCGGAGGGGCTGCCGGTGCGACCGCAGGTGGTTCTCCCGCCGCCTCCTCCTCTACTCCCGGCGCCTCGGCCGGTGGGTCAAACTGATTGCCGAGTTCCACCGGTATGAGCACATCCAGATGGTTCAGTTCCTGGTCCGACATCTCCAGCTTGGAACGGAACATGAGGAACTCCCCTTCGGGGAGCGGCTCTTCATCCGTCAACTGGTCCACGTCAGGGATGAATTTTTTCTGAGAGAGGAGTTTAAGGTGGACCTTGTTGGGGAGACTGCCCTGAAAGACGGTGTTGAATGACCCGTTGATCATGTTGGCGATCTCTGAAAAGGCATCGATATCGTCGTTCTCTATGATGCACAGGCGCTTCTTTTCCTGGATGCGGGCCGGTGGAATCCCCAGCAGGGTGCTACTCATCACGATGGCGTCGCGCAGCGAAAACACAAGGTAAAACTGGCCGGTATACGTCTCACGCGACTCTACCCCGATAACGAAACAGGCATCGTCAAGGTCGCCGAAATACGTCTTCTTGGTGGTTTTGAGCGAGTCCGAGAGGGTGACGGAGAGTTCCTGCCCCAACAGCATGCCGCTCTCTTCGCCGGCCTGCTTCAGGGCGGACTCAAGCATCTCATGTAACGTGGTATATCCATCCATCGAGAGTAATCTTCCGGTTCGGATTCAGATTTAGGTGTGACGGCACAAGCGTCATCATGGGCAAGCCGACGACTGCGCTAATCTTCCTTCTTGAGCGTCAGCCCCACGATGAACTTTTCGTCATCGATATTAAAGGGGATGACGACACAGTCGCTGTCGGAAAGGGAATTCACCGTATAATCCTCTCCGGAAATCACCGTGGGTATCGAGAGTTTGACGTCCAGCCCCCCCTTTGAAAGCACCTGTTTGACATTGCCGCCCAACATATTGGCGATCTCGCCGATGGCATCGTTGAGATCCTCGTTTACCTCTTCACATTCCATGCCCAACATGCTGGAGGTCACCTTGAGGGCCAGGCTGACAGGGCAATGAATGGAGATGACCCCGCAATAGGTGCCAGCAAAACCGACCATGCCCGTTATACTGCACTTGAACCGGTTGATCGGCTCCCTGAGAGGATAGTCATCCGCCGGATCCATCATGACCATGGTGGAGAACACTTCCCGGGTGGCATTGATGACGTACTGGGCAAGCTGATCTTCACTGATGGCCGTAGATGCGGCGATCTCGGCGTTCAGACTCATAGGAGCCCTCCCAGCTTCTCCTGGAGCTGCTCGGGCGTAAAGGGCTTCTTGATGCTGTCGCTGGCGCCGCTCGACATGGCCTCCTTAATGATCTCCTCGCCCCCTTCGGTGGTAATCATGACAATGGGGACGGTGTTGCCGTTGGCCCTGACCTGTTTGATAAACTCAAGACCGTCCATGTTGGGCATATTGATGTCGGACAGGATCAGGTTGACATTCTTGACATTGGCAAGGGCATTCAGTCCCTCGATGCCGTCACCGGCTTCATAAATCTCGTCCACCGGCAGTCCGGCCTGCCTGAGCGAGCGCGAAATAATCTTCCGCATGGTAGATGAATCATCGACAATGAGAATGTTTGCCATACTACAATCCTCCTCGGTAAGATATCCATAAGGGCTGGATGAGTTTTAATTTCGAGTGATGATTAATACCATAAAAATAACAAAAATCATTCCTTTTTTATCGGCTGACATAGACGCCCCCGGCAGCGGCAGAGCGGCTCCGTTGCCGGAATATCCCCCCTGCCACCCCTCGCTCAACCTAGACTCCCGCGATCACCCCGGCCGCCCGTAGCAGACGGTCGACCTGCTCCGGCGTGCCGGCCTCGCTGTAGAGCCGCAACACCGGCTCCGTGCCCGACGGCCGGATCAGCAGCCAATCGGCGTTCTCGAAGATGAACTTGAAACCGTCGCTGAAGTTGGTGGCAGCCACGCGCCGGCCGTCGATCTCGGCGGGGGGCTGAACCTTCAGCCGCGTGATAAGCCGCTCCTTGTCGTCGTCTTCAATACGGCGGTCGATGCGGCGATAGAAGAAGTGGCCGATCTCGTCCATGGTCTCCTCCAGCAGTTGCCGCAGCCCCTTGCCGTTCACCGCCACCGCCTCCAGCAGCAACAACCCCAGGAGAATGCCGTCCCGCTCGGGGATATGCCCCTTTACGCCGAGTCCGCCCGACTCCTCGCCCCCCATGAGGATATCTTCGCTGAGCATCAGTTCGCAGATATGCTTGAAACCGATCGGTGTCTCAAACAGCGGCAGGTCGTACTTTCGTGCCAGAAGGTCCACCATGCGGGTGGTGGAGACGGTCTTGACCACGCCTCCGGTCAGTTTTTTGTGTTCGATCAGATGGCGCAGTACAACGGTAAATATGCAATGGGAGGAAAAAAAATCGCCGTTTTCGTCGATTGCGCCGATCCGGTCGGCATCTCCGTCCAGGGCCAGACCGACCCGGTATTTTCCGCTTTTCAGCAAACCGGAAAGCGCGCCGAGATGCTCGCCAATCGGCTCCGGCGGCCGGCCGCCGAAGGATGGGTTCCCGTCATTGTGGATTTCATCCACGTTGTCCAGCAAGCGGGGAATAAAACCGGAACCGGCACCGAACATTGGATCGACCACGGCCGTGATTCCGGATCTCCTGATCAGATCAAGGTCAACATATCGACCGATCTGGCGAAAATATCCCTCGCAGGGGTCGAACGACTCGATCAGGCCTTTGCGTTCAGCCTCGGCAAATGTGCAACTCACCACGCGGCGGTCATTGGAGGAGTTGAAGGCCACGATCTCTTCCAGCACCTGGGTGGTGGCGGGGCGGGCCGAACCGCCAAAGGACTCCTTGAGCTTGAATCCGTTATATTCCGGAGGGTTGTGACTGGCCGTGATCATCACCCCCGCTCCGGCCCCTTTTTCCCGTACGGCCCAGGAAACTGCCGGTGTAGGGGCATAATCGTCCGTAAGAAGGACCTTTATGCCATTGCCTGCCGCGACCTCAGCCACCCGCCGGGCAAAGTCGCGGGAGAGAAAGCGGCGGTCGTGGCCGATCACCAGGCCTTTGTATCCCAAGCCTTCCCGGTTGAGATAATCCATGGTGGCCTGGGCCACGAGGGAAAGGTTTTCAAAGGTAAAATCACGGGCTATCACGCCCCGCCAGCCGTCGGTTCCGAACTTGATCCGCATTGCTCCTCCGCGTCATGATCTTTATTTTTGCCGTTCCAAGCAGTACAGCCACACCAGAACCTCCGCCACGGCCCGGTACAGTTCGGGTGGAATGGCCTGGTCGGTATCCACCTGCATCAACAACTTGACCAGTTCGGGCGATTCATGGACATACACCCCCGCCTCCCGGGCACAGGCAATGATCGCCTCGGCCACGATCCCCTTGCCCCTGGCCACCACTACCGGGGCATAGTACCCCTGTTTATAGGAAAGGGCCGCCGCCCTGCGCTCTTCATCCTCACGGCGTCTCATGACGTATGCCTATCTCTGCCGGGTTGAGTCCGGCGGCCTGCAGTTGCTCCACGAGTGCCGGCCGGGCGTTGTCCAGCACCGCAGCCGAGTTGGCCTGGCCGGCACTCAGGTAAATGCTGACCCGTTTACCCTCCAGCCTCAAACGGGCATTGACATTACCCAGCCTGGGCAGGTCGAGCCGCAACTCAGTATCCCAGGCCCGCTCCCCTGCCTCCGCGCCGTTTCGCCGCGCCTCGCGCTCCCGAACCAGCCACTCCATCGGCTGTCCCGGATAAAGCTCGCCACGAAAAACGATCTGTCCCGACTGCAACGTATCCAGTTGTTCGCGCACCATGGGCAGGGTGCGCTGGTCGGCAATCCCCTCGTGGGCCGAGGCTGTGCCGATCCGCTTGAGCACCGCCTCCATCACCTCCACCGAGCCGGTCTTCAGGCTGGCGCGTACCAGTTCATCCGCAGCGGTTTCGTTGGACTGGGCGCTCATCGGCGGCGCGAGGTGGGACAGGCGCCCTTGTGGTTCCTTCAGGATATCCTCCAGGGGATACTCCCCCCCGAACCATCGCGCCAGGTGGGACTCATAGAACAGGCCGCTCTCACGCAATCCCTCTTGGAGCATCCTCCCGACTTGGCCGGCATCGGTCGGCAGTTCGCCAAGCAGGGTGCGCACGATACCCAGGGTCGCCTGCGCCGGTGCCTGTTCCGCCGTGGCCCCGAGAAAACCGCTCAGCCAGCGGCCGGTTGCGCTTACCTGGGAGTCTCCGGGACGACCGAAACGGGCCATCAAAAAGATGGGGGTCGGCTCGTCGGTGATGAAGAACAGGTTGATCAGGTCCCCACGTTGCGTACCCTTGGGCATGTGCATTTCAAGGGCTTGGCCGGCCACGCTCACCAGGAACCGGCCGCCGCCGAGCAGGGCCATGACCTCTCCCTTGAGCTGCTGGCCCGGACTGAGCCCCATGGGAGTGGCCTGCTGGTTGAGCGCCTCCAGGAGCGCCAGGCGGTTGCCCTTGATAAGCGCCTGGAGCAGTTTGGCCATGTCATCGCCGAGGACAATCCCATTCCCCGGCTGGAGCGCTGTCTGCTGGACCTGCATGGACGCAGCGACGGCCAGCTCCGGATACTGGCGTCCGGGACCGGCCTCCCCGGGCTCGCCGGTCTCATCCGGGGTAAAGGAAAAGGCTGGGGCGGGCTGCTGCTGTGCGCCGATGGTATCTGTCCGGGTCTGGGGCGGTCGGCCCTGCAAGATACCCTGATAGGTGACGGCCTCGTCCCTGATGGCCGTAAAAGCGGGGGAATCGGCCGGCAGACTCCTCAACACGGAGTTCAGCCGTTCCAGCACGTACATCTGCTGGCCTGTCACACCCCCCTCGCTATGCTCCATGACACTCAACCAGCGCCCCGCCTCGCTGAGGACACTGGGTGTTGCTTCGCCGCCGCGCGACAAGGCAAAGAGCGGCTTGGGCAGCGATGAGATATAGGTCAGCCGAAGGATCTCACCTGACTGGACCGTCCGTGGGAGCACCAACTCAAGGGCCGTTCCCGCCACCTGCACGAACGCCCTGCCGCCGGGCAGGGTACCCTGCACCGCGGCATCCACCTCTTCACCCGGCGTTAACGGCAACGGCACCACCGGCTGATTTACCGCCTCCACCAGAATGAAACGGGAACTTCGGGCAATATTTTGAAGTATCTGGGTGGCGTTGGATTCGAACGCCGCCAAGCGGGACTGTTCGGAAGTCAGGCCGCGCGGGTTCTGCTGGAGGGCCGCCCCCCCCTCCCGGTCTTGCAGGAACTCGTCGGGAGCCGCGGGCGGCCCCTTGACCGCTTCACGCAAGGTGCTGCCGTAGGTTAGCGCCTCGTCCATCAGGTTGGCCAGCACACCCACCTCGCCCGATGAGCGCCGCAGCATGTCACCGATGCTCTGTAGCGATGAACGCAGGCTGGGGTCGGTAATCTGTTCGCTCCCCACCAGCAGCCCCAGCAGACGGGAGGCATCCGACAGGCTGACCGGGGGCGTCATTCCCCCCTGGCGGGCTATGGCAAAGGTCGAGCGGGGGTCTTCGGAGATGAAGGTCATCTCCAGCATCTGTCCCTGCCGCACCGCCATGGGCAGATCGAGATTGAAGCGGTCCGGCCCGACCTGCACCTGGACCCGGTTGTTGGGAAACGTCGCCAACACCTCGGCCGTCACCCGCTGACCGGGGGTGAGGCTGATGCGGGCACCCTCCTCCTGGTCGGCCGTGGCAAAGGAGAGGTTGGAGGCCCGCGAGAGGAGGTCGTAGACCTGCTGTTGGATGTCAGAGGTTATGGCCATCGGAAATCCGCCAAAAAAATTCTTTCATGCGAACGGTAGAGCCGTTTGCTCCATATGCGCGGCGCTAACTGGCAGAGGAATGGGGCACGGGAAGTGCGCCGCGGAGGCCACAACGGTGGGCAACAACGCGAATGGACAAAATGGCGAAGCCGTTACCCCCAGATCAGGTAGCCGGGCTCGTAGATATTTCCCAGCACCTTGTGCCGCGGCATGACCCGCAGCATGAAACCGTGCCGTCCGCAGAAACGGCACTCGATCCGGCCGTTGAACAGGTGGACGCCATTTCCCAGCTCCTCGGCATGGCCCAGGGAGATGATCTCGCCCCCCTGGATGTTGCCGGTGGAGTCCAACACCCCGAAGTACCCTTCCACCGCCACCTCGTCCACGGCAATGTCCCCCAGGGCCACCCGGGCCGAAATCTGAATGTTGCTCCCAACGGCCACCGGATCGAGGGTTTCGGCCAGAGCCCGTTCGATCCGCACCTGGGGCCAGGCTGTGAAGATACGTTCCTTCCAACGTGTCAGATCCAGGGCCAGGGCCATGTCATCCTTCACCAGTTTTTTCCATTGCGTATGGGAGGGCAGGTAGGAGCGCTCGACGTATTCCTCGACCATGCGATCGGTTGAGAACACCGGGCAAAGGCTCTGCATGGACGCCTTCATGGTGGCGACCCAGGACCGCGGCACATTGTCGCTGCCCCGTTCGTAATAGTGGGGAATAATCTCCTTCTCCAGCAGGTCATAGGTGGCACGGCTCTCCACCTGGTCCTGATATTCGGTATCCTCGTACACCTCACCCTTGCCGATGGCCCAGCCGTTGTTGCGCTGGTATCCCTCGCACCACCAGCCGTCCAGGACGCTCATGTTGAGGCCGCCGTTGAAGGAGACCTTCATGCCGCTGGTACCGCTCGCCTCCATCGGCCGAAGAGGGGTGTTGAGCCACACATCCACTCCCTGCACCATGTGCCGGGCCACTTCCATGTCGTAGTCCTCGATGAACACGATGCGGTGGCGGAAACGTTCCTGGTGGGAAACCTGAACGATCTGGCGGATCAGTTCCTTGCCCTGCTGATCCTGGGGATGGGCCTTGCCGGCAAAGATGATCTGTACCGGCATCTCCGGATTATTGAGGAGACGCGAAAGCCGGTCCAGATCGCGCAACAGCAGGGTCCCTCGTTTATACGTGGCGAAGCGCCGGGCAAAGCCGATGGTCAGCACCTCGGGGTCGAGTACCTCCTCGGCCGTGGCGATCTCCTTGGTGGTGGCCCCCACCTTGATCAACTGTTCCTTGAGGCGCCTGCGGGCGAAGTCCACCAGTTTTTCACGGCAACTCTGCCGGGTTCGCCACAATTCGGCATCCGGGATCTTGGCGACACGGCGCCAGACGTTGTGATCCGTCGGGTCATCCAGCCAGCGGGTCCCCAGGTACCGCACCAGCAGGCTGGCCATGTGGTTGGAGATCCAGGTGCGGGTGTGGACGCCGTTGGTTATGGAGGTGAGGGGTAACTGTTCTTCGGGCAGTTCCGGCCAGACGTTCTTCCACATCGCGCGTGAAACCTCGCCGTGCAGTTGGCTGACGCCGTTGGCATGACCGGCCAGCTTAAGCGCCAATACCGCCATGCAGAAGGTTTCCTGGCTGTTCCTCGGGTTCTGCCTCCCCAGGCCGAGAAACTCTTCGCGGGCCAGGTCGAGCGACTTGTAGTAGCGGCCGAAGTACTTGTCCAGGAGGTCGGCCGGAAAATGATCGATGCCGGCCTCCACCGGGGTGTGGGTGGTGAAGACGTTGCCGGCGCTGACGATCTCGAGGGCTTCGCTGAAACTGACGCCGCGCTTCTCCATCAGCAGGCGGATCCGTTCCAGGGCCAGGAAGGCGGCGTGCCCCTCGTTCATGTGGCAGACGTTGGGGACGATGCCAAGGGACCGCAAGGCCCGGATTCCGCCGATCCCAAGCAGGATCTCCTGCAGGATGCGCATCTCCTGGTCTCCGCCGTAGAGCTGGGCGGTAACCAAGCGATCCTCGGGCCGGTTTTCCTCCAGGTTGGTATCCAAGAGATAGAGCGGTACGCGCCCTACCTGGACCCGCCATATATGGACGCTGAACCTTCGCGTTCCGAATTCCAGCTCGACGGCCAGCGGGGTTCCGCTCTTGTCCCGTTCCAGGACCAGCGGCAGGTTGTAGAAATCATTCTCGGGGTAGTACTCCTGCTGCCACCCCTCGTTGTTCAGGTACTGCCGGAAATAGCCCTGGCGGTAGAGCAGACCCACGCCCACCAGGGGCAATCCCAGATCGCTGGCGGATTTGAGGTGGTCGCCTGCCAGGATGCCAAGGCCGCCGGAGTAGATGGGGAGTGATTCGTGCAGGCCGAACTCCATGGAGAAGTAGGCAATCCGCATATTCAGATTGCCGTTGCAACTCTTCTGGAACCAGCTCTTCTCCCGGAGGTACTCGCTCAGCTTCTCGTCCACCATCCGCAGATGGGCCATGAAGCCTTCGTCCCCCTTGAGGTTTTCCAGGGTTGTCTGCTGGAGGATGCCCAGCATCTCAACCGGGTTGTGGCGGGTGGACTGCCACAGGTCGGGGTCCAGCCGGCGGAAGAGGCTGATGGCGTCAGGCTCCCATGACCACCACAGGTTATAGGCGATCCGCTGGAGCGGGGCCAAGTCATCGGTCAGCGAGGGAACGACCGTGAATTTGTGCAGCATCTTGGAAAAATCCATGGGAAACTCCCAGATCTTGCTTGCGCCCCAGAGGAAACGGAAAGCCCGGAGTATGCGAGACATCGAGTCAAGGGGGGACGGCACGTCCGCACCGTTTTTGCTCAGTATCCTTTGGGAAATCCCTGACCGACTGTATTCAGGCTTACTTGACCAACTGGTTCATTTCGAAGATCGGCAGCAGCACCGCCATGACCACGGTCCCGACCCCCAACCCCATCCCCAGCACCATCAACGGCTCCAGCAGCCCCATCAGGCGGGTCAGGCGGGTACTGAACTCCCGTTCATAGGCGATGCCAGCCTTGAGCAGCATTTCATCCAGGTTGCCCCCCTTTTCCCCCACGCCGGCCAAATGCACCAATAACGGCGGAAAGAGCGGGCTTTTGCGCAGGCTCCCGGACAGGCTGCCCCCCTGGGCCACCTCCTCCATCACGTCCCGCAGGAACGAGCGATACACCCGGTTGACCACGACCTCGGCGGTAATGTCCAGGGCACGGATGATCGGCACACCGCTTGAAAGCAACAG
>DAIERH010000179.1 GCA_027346925.1 Geobacter sp. | reverse complement strand
ATGGGTGCATTGGAATGGGAGAACATGGCGTAGGAGATCTCCCGTTCGCCAATGCGCCGCAGGGTGTCGTAGAGCGAACCGGCGCGGTTGACGCAGGCAAGGACGAGCCGCCGGTCGCGGTCCGCCAGGATAAGGCGGCGGCTGGAGCGCAGGCTCCCCACCTCACGGGCCAGCAAAACCAGGGACTCTTCCTCGTCCGCCATGGCCTGAAAGAAGAAGGGGCTCATGTGCTCCATGAGCCACGCGGCGTTCTCCTCCGTGGCCCGGCGTTCGGCACGGGAGGTGCGCCGGATGATGGCGGGCAGGTTCATGTTTCGCTCCTCGTTCATGATGTGGTGTCGGGTTTACATACTGTACCAAATCGGATCTTTCTGTCCATCCGGAAAATGTCCATTTCCGCCGCTTCCTTGCAACACCACGGCATGTGCGGTAATGTATACGAATGACTGACATCTGAAAAGCCCCCGTCGCTCCCATGGCAAGGAATCCCGGATTCTGGTGAGTCAAATGGACTGTATTTGTACTGCCAAACTAACCGAACCATCAAAAACCGGCCGTAGCGTCGCGCTGCTGGCCGTTTTGGCTTGCCTGTTCTCCTTTCTCCATGTTGCCTGCAGCATGGAGAAACGGGACGGGTATGCCCCGGGCTATTCGGCGACTCCTCCCGGGAGAAAAAACGTAATGATTTTCGGCGTACACCCCCTTCACAACCCACAGCGCCTTTACGAAACCTACGGACCGATTGTGGAGTTCATCGACCGGCACCTGGGGGGGGTAAAGATAGAGCTGGAGGCGTCACGCTCCTATGAGGAGTTCGACAAGCGGCTGTACGGCCGTCATTTTCACTTTGCCCTTCCCAACCCCTTACAGACGATCAACTCCTTTGAACACGGCTACCGCGTATTCGGCAAGGAGGGGGAGGACGACACGTTCCGCGGCATCATCATCGTCAGAAAAGACAGCGGCATCAGCAGGGTGAGCGATCTGAAAGGAAAGAAGGTCAGCTTTCCCGCCCCGACCGCGCTGGCCGCCACCATGATGCCGCTGTATTACCTGCACACCCATGGGCTGGACGTCAACAGGGATATCCGACGTGTCTTTACCGGTTCCCAGGAGTCGTCCATCATGCAGGTGTACCTGGGCACGAGCGCCGCCGGAGCAACCTGGCCACCGCCCTGGAAGGCGTTCGTGGAGCGCAATCCCCGCTATGCCGAAGAACTCGTTGTGAAGTGGGAAACGCCCCCATTGGTCAATAACGGCCTAGTGGTGCGGGATAACGTGCCCCGAGAGGTGGCTGACAAGGTGGCGGCGCTGCTCTTTGCCCTGCACACCCACGACGAGGGTCGCCGGCTGCTGGCAGCCATTCCCCTCTCCCGGTTCGAGCCCGCGACATCCGAGACCTATCGGCCGGTATACGATTTTATGAAAAAATATGCCGCTATTGCCCATTAATACGAGGAGCCCAAACCCCATGTCCTCTTGGTGGAGTTTGCTGAAATGGCTCTGGCCTTCCACTATCCGCACCCGGATGATCTGCGGGGTGGCCTTTATACACCTGGTGCTGATGTCGGCCTTTGTCGTAGGTCTGGTGGAGCAACAGCGCGCCTTTTTGAGGCAACAGAGCATCGAGCATACCCACAGTCTGGTCCAGACCCTTGCCATCAACAGCAGTTCCTGGGTTTTGGCCAATGATGTGGCCGGGCTCGAAGAAATTGTGGTGGCTGTACGACTGTACCCCGGGCTTCGCTATGCCATGGTCGTCTCCAACGACGGCCAGGTGCTGGCCCATACCGACAGATCGCGGGTGGGACTCTACCTGAATGACGATACCAGCCGTGCCCTGTTGCAAGCACCGCCCGAGGTGCGGACCCTCCATGCCGGTCCGGCGCTCCTGGACGTGGCCGCCCCGATCCTGACCAGCACGGGAAAGCTGGCGGGGTGGGCGCGCATCGGGCAGGGGCGGGAACATATCACGAAAAACCTGGCTGCCGTGACGCGCAATGGCATTCTGTACACCCTGCTGGCCCTTGCCGTCGGTTCCGCCTTTGCCATTCTGATTGGTTATCGCCTTACGTCCGGGCTCAACAGGTTGCTTGCCCTTGCCGGCCAGGTTAAGGATGGCCGCCACGACCTGCGCATGGCAATAACCCATGACGATGAGATCTCCCGCCTGGGCGAAGGATTCAACCGGATGCTGGATGCGATTGTCGCTGGCGAGGAAAACATACAAAAGGCTTCCGATGAGATACTCGACCTGTACAACAATGCCCCCTGCGGCTATCACTCCCTGGATAAGGACGGCCTGTTCATCCGTGTCAACGACACCGAACTGCGCTGGCTGGGATACCAGCGGGAAGAACTCATCGGCAGGAGGCGCTTTACCGACCTTGTCGCCGAAAGCAGCTTGAAGACGTTCCGGGATAACTTCCCCCTCTTCAAGGAGCGGGGGTGGGTGCATGATCTGGAGTTCGAGATGGTGCGCAAGGACGGCTCGATCCTGCCGGTGCTCCTGAGCGCCACGGCGGTTTTCGACGATGACGGCCATTATGCGAAGAGCCGGTCCACCATCTATGACATCACCGAGCGCAAGCAGGCCGAGCGGGAGAGGGAGCAGTATTTCACCTTTTTTCAATCATCCGCCGACCTGATGGTCATTGCCGATCCAAACGGCTGTTTCAAGAAGATAAACCCGGCATGCCTGGAGTCACTCGGCTATTCCGAGGCAGAAATCCTGGTAAAGCCGTTCATCGAGTTTGTCCATCCCGATGACCGGCAAGCCACGCTCGACGAAATGGCACGGCAACTTCAGCGCGGCTTTTCGCTCAACTTTGAAAACCGCTACCTTTGCAAGGACGGAACAGTGCGCTGGTTTTCGTGGCGTGCCCGCTATAATGAAGCCGAAGGGCTCACCTACGGCACCGGCCGCGACATCACCGAGCGCAAGCACGACGAAGAGCAGATCCGGCTTCTGAAGAACTCCCTTGCCAACATCGTCGACTCCATGCCGTCGGTGCTGGTGGCGATGGACCGGAACGAGATCGTCACCCAGTGGAACCGTCGGGCCGAGGAGGCCACCGGTATCACCGCCGCGGAGGCGCTGGGCCAGCCGATATCCCGGCTCCTGCCCGATTTCTCCCCCTGGGTCGAGGCGATGCACAGCAAGAGCGGGAAACGGCGCCCTGCTTCCCTGGAGAAACTGCTCCTCGAAAAAGGGGGAGAGCGCCACTTCTACGACCTGATGATGTACCCGCTCACCACCAACGGTGTCGAGGGGACGGTGGTCAGGATCGAGGATGTGACCGAGCGGACCCGCATCCAGGAACTGATGATTCAGACCGAAAAGATGATGTCCGTCGGCGGCCTGGCCGCCGGCATGGCCCACGAGATCAACAACCCGCTGGGGATCATCACCCAGGCGATCCAGAATATCGAGCGGCGGGTCTCGCCGGATCTTCCCGCGAACCAACGGGTCGCCCGAGAACTCGGCATCAGCATGGAGGAACTGCATGCCTACTTCGGGCAACGCCAGATACCCCAGTTCATAGACAGCATTCGCGTGGCATCCGCACGTGCATCCAGGATTGTCACCAACATGCTGCGCTTCAGCCGCAGGGCCGAGACGACCATGGAAGCGGTCTCCCTGGGCGCGTTGCTCGAGCAGGCCCTGGAGCTGGCCGCCAACGACTACGACCTGAAGAAGAAGTACGACTTCAGGAGCATCGAGGTCGTGCGCGAGTATGCCCCGGATATCCCCGAGGTTCCGGTGGTGGCGGTGGAGATAGAGCAGGTGGTGCTGAACATGTTGAAGAACGCGGCCCAGGCCATGACCGCCAACCCGCCCGGCAGAAATCCGCGCATCGTGCTGCGTCTCGGGCAGGACGGAAAATATGCCGTCATCGAGGTGGAGGACAATGGGCCGGGGATGACGGAGGATATCCGCCGGCGGGTCTTCGAGCCCTTCTTCAGCACCAAGTCCCCGGATAGCGGGACCGGCCTGGGGCTCTCGGTCTCCTTCATGATCGTGACCCGGAACCACAAGGGCCTGATGGAGGTGGTATCCACGCCGGGAAACGGAACGTGCTTCACCGTCAGATTGCCGCTTCACACGGAGGGTAGCCATGAGTAGCCAACACAGCGTGCTTGTCATCGACGACGACCCCCTTATCCTGCTTACGCTGACAGCCTACCTGGAAGACAGCGGGTATGTCGTTTTCAAGGCGGCCGACGGAGAAGAGGGGCTGGAGATTTTTGCCCGGGCAAGACCGGATATCGTCGTGACCGATCTGCGCATGCCGAAACTGGACGGCTTCGGGGTGCTCGCGGCGGTCAAGGCGCTCAGCCCGGCGACACCGGTGATCACCTTCACCGGCACCGGAGAGCACCATGTATCGAACCAGGCGGTGGACCTGGGGGCCTGGTGTTGCCTCTACAAACCGCTGGCCGACCTCAACGATCTGGTCACGGCCATCGAGATGGCCCTTGCGCGGAACGGAAACGGAGGAGTGCAATGATGATCCCGGTACATGTCCTTGTTGTCGATGACGAATCATTGATCCGCATGAACCTGCGGGCTTTGCTGGAAGATCTCGGTTTCCGCGTCAGTGAGGCGGCCAATGGCCGCGAGGGGCTGGAGGCATGCGACCGGGAAGCGCCCGACCTGGTTCTCGCCGACCTGCGGATGCCTGAAATGGACGGGCTGTCGCTGATCACAGCGCTTCACGACAAGAGCCCGGATATCCCGGTCATCGTCGTGTCCGGCACCGGCAGCGTCCGCGACGCCATGGAGGCGGTCCGCCGGGGGGCTTGGGACTACATCACCAAACCGGTCGAGGACCAGGAGGAATTCATCATCATCGTCGAGCGTACCCTCGAACGCGCCCGGCTCATTACGGAGAACCGCCGCTACAGGGAGCACCTGGAGGAACTGGTGGCTGAACGCACGGAAAAGCTCCACGAGCAGGCCGTCATGCTGGAGCAGGAAATCACCGAACGCCAGATGGCCCAGGAA
>DAIERH010000178.1 GCA_027346925.1 Geobacter sp. | reverse complement strand
GCCGGCAACCTTGCCGGACACGTGGCCAAATGCGGCGGCGTGGGACTGGTGGCCGCCGCCGGCATCGGCGTCAACAGCGAGTTCAACGACGGCCGCAATTACTTCCAGACCGACGCCGAGGCGTTCAAGGCCGAGCTGGCCAAGGCCTACGCCATCGCCCCGGACGGCATCATCGGTGTCAATGTCATGGTGGCCTTGTCCGATTTCGAGTCCCTGGTCAAGGCGGCCGTTGAAGGGGGCGCCAAGGTGATCGTCTGCGGCGCCGGGCTCCCCATGAGCCTGCCGGAACTGACCGCCGACCATCCCGAGGTGGCCCTGGTGCCCATCGTCTCCTCGTTGCGCGCGGCCCAGCTCATTGCCAAAAAATGGCATAAGGGGTACGGCCGCCTGCCCGATGCGGTGGTGGTGGAGGACCCGGACACCGCCGGCGGCCACCTGGGGGAGAAGCTGGAGAACATCGGCACCGGAGAATACGACCACTACGCCACGGTGCGCGCCATCAAGGCGTTCTTCGTGGAGGAGTACGGCTGCGGCGTGCCAATCATCGCGGCCGGCGGCATCTGGGACCGGGCCGACCTGGAACATGCGCTGGCCGAGGGGGCCGACGGCGTGCAGATGGCCAGCCGTTTCGTCGCGACCGAGGAATGCGACGCCGACGATGCCTTCAAGCAGAGATACCTGGAGTGCACCGAGGAGGACATCGGCCTGATCATGAGCCCGGCCGGGCTGCCGGGGCGGGCCATCCTCACCAACAGGGACGACATCCGCCAGCACGACCTGGACTACGGCGTGGCCTGCAGCCTGGGGTGCCTGAAGAAGTGCACCTACAAGGAAACCGGCGAACGCTTCTGCATCGTGTCCGCCCTTGACCGCGCCCAGCGGGGAGACGTGGCGACCGGCCTGGTCTTCTGCGGTACCAACGCCTGGAAGGCAGACCGCATCACCACGGTGCAGGCCATATTCGACGAGCTGTTCGGGACGCAGGAGAACGAGGCCGAAGCGGATGACCTGCAAGAGGCGGCCTGAACGCCTCCGGTAATAGGAACAGTCGAAAGCCGCCGTGGCAGACAGCCATGGCGGCTTTTTTTATTGACCGGATTGCCCCTCCTCCGCCAGCTGGTGGGCCTTTGTGAAGTAGTGCCGGTAGCCCTGAAGCAGGATCAGGAAGGCCGTGATGGCAACGGCGCCGGTGATGGCGCACATGATGGCGATCTGGTAGCGCACCGCGATGATCGGTGCGGTGCCGGACAGGATCTGGCCGGTCATCATGCCGGGCAGTGAGACGATTCCCATGGCGGCCATGGTGTTCATGGTCGGCATCAGGGCGGCGCGGAAGGCGCGGCGCACCGCCGTATCGGAGGCCTGGCGGCTGGTCGCCCCCAGGCAGAGGGCGGTTTCGATCTCGTCCCGCCGCTCGTGTATCTCCGCTGCCAGGCGCTCGGCGGCCAGGCTGGCCCCGTTCATGGAATTGCCGATGATCATGCCGGCCAGGGGGATCAGGTAGCGCGGGTCGTACCAGGGGGAGTAGCCGACCACCAGGCCGCAAAACAGGAAGGTCACCCCGCCGCAGCCGGCAAAGATGGATGTGCCCATGACCCGGTAGAAATGGGGCATCCTCTGCTTGATCCGTCCTCCCATGACCTGCAACGCGAACCCGGCCATGGCCAGCAGGATGGCGATCACGGCCAGGGGGCTCCTGACGCTGAACACCAGGTGCAGGAGGTAGCCCACCGCGAACAGTTGGACAACCATCCGGAGCGAGGACCACAACATCTGCCCCTCCTGGCCGATACGCCGCAGGCGCGCCAGGCCGATGGCCAGCAGCACCAGCCCGTAGGCCAGGGACAGGTTCACCAGGCTCAGGTTGACGATCTTGGCGTCGTCCACGTTCATGGCTCCTTTCTGTCCGGTTCGGCCAGAAAACGCCGCAACTCGGGACTTTGGGGGTTGGAGAGCATATCCGCCGCCAGTCCCTCCTCCCGAATCCGCCCCGCTTCCAGGTAAATCAGGCGATCGGCGATCTTTTCCGTCAGCCGCAGATCGTGGGTCACCAGGATCACGGTCAGCCGCTGGGAGCGGCAGATGTCGTGAAGGGTGGCGCTGAGGCGGTCGGCGGTGGGGCGGTCCAGGGCGCTGGTCGGCTCGTCCAGGAGCAGCACCCGGGGACGGGTGATGAGTGCGCGGGCCAGGCTTGCCCGCTGCTGTTGCCCCAGGGAGAGGGTGCGGCTGTCCCGCTCGAGCAGGTCGGGGTCCAGGCGCGCCAGTTCCAGTGCGTGCCCGACCTCCGGGCCGTCGGCGGCCGGCAGCGGTTCCTGACGGTAGCGGAAGGGGAGCAGCAGGTTGTCCAGGACGGTTCCCTCGAACATGAACGGCTTCTGGGGCACCATGGCCACCCGGCGGCGCAGCCACAGCGGGTCCAGGCCGGCGATGTCCTCCCCGTCCAGGTACACCGTGCCACGGGTCGGGTCGCACAGCCGGTTGATCAGCCGGATCAGGGAACTCTTACCGCCACCGGAAGGGCCGACAATGGCGGTGATCTCACCGCTGTCGGCCGAGAACGAGATATCGCTCAGGATCGGCACTGCCTGTCCGTCCCGGCCGTGCCGCACGATAACGACGTTCTCCAGCCGTACCGCCATGTTTTGCCCGTCTCCGGCCACGTTCATCATGCTCCTTCGGGGGATTTGGGTGCGTTGAAGCGGAATAACCACGGGTATCCCCGTATCTCTACGCCATCCGCTCCCTGTTTTCAAGGGATTTCAGGGCGTGACGCCTTCCTCTGCCCGGTCCCTGATTTCTCCTTGCCAACCGTCACAGCCCATGATATATATCAAAAAAAGTTGATTTACTAAAATCGGGATTATCGATATATATGCTCGACACCCTCAAAGCCCTTGCCGATCCCTGCCGCCTGCGCCTGGTGGCGGTGCTGCTGGCCGGTGAGTTCACCGTGCAGGAGCTGACCGCCATCCTCGGGATGGGGCAGTCGCGCATCTCGCGGCATCTCAAGATCTTGACCGAGGCCGGTGTGCTCTCGGTCAAGCGCCAGGGGACCTGGAGCTACTACCGGGCCGGGGGGGAGAGCCCATTTTTTGCCGCCATCCGTACGGCCGTGGCACAGGGGTTGGAGGGGCTGCCGGAGCGGGCCAGGGACCTGGCGGCGGTTGCCCTGGTGCTGGAGGAGCGCCGCCGGCGCAGCCAGGAGTTCTTCGACCGCCATGCCCGCCAGTGGGACGACCTGGCCCGCACGCTGCTGCCGGTACCCGCGTACCACGACCAACTGCTGGCCCTGGTGCCCGAGGGGCAAACGGTGGTGGAGGTGGGCCTGGGCACCGGCGGCCTGTTGCCGGCCCTGGCCGCAAAGGCGAGCCGGGTGATCGGGGTGGACCATTCGCCGGCCATGCTGGAGGAGGCCCGCCGCAGGCTGGCCCTGGCCGGGCTGGCCGGGATCGACCTGCGCCTGGGGGAGATGACCCACCTGCCCTTGCCGGACACGGCCGCCAACTGCGCCGTGCTGAACATGGTGCTGCACCACGCCGCCGATCCAGCGGCAGTGCTGGCCGAAATCCGGCGGGTGCTGACCCCCGGCGGCGTGCTGGCCCTGGCAGACCTGGGCCGCCACGAACGGGAGGCCGCCCGGGAGCAGTTGGCCGACCAGTGGCTGGGGTTCGAGGAGGAAGAATTGGCGGGATGGCTGATAGTGGCAGGGTTTGAAGATGTCAGTTACGAGCGGATCGACGGAACGGCAGGACAGGAAACGGTGCTGTTGGTAAAAGCTACCACCCCCGGCCCTTTAGGCCCGTACTTTGGGTCCTCCTAATTTAGGAGGGGAGAAAATCTTAAACTCCGCCTCTCGCTCCCCCTCCTCGTTGAGGAGGGGTTGGGGGGTGGTAAAAAACACCACCACACAAAAGGAGAACGAACCAATGTCACAGGATTACATCGTAAAGGACATGTCCCTGGCCGCCTGGGGACGCAAGGAGATGATCATCGCCGAGACCGAGATGCCCGGCCTGATGGCGATCCGCGAGGAATTCGCCAAAACGCAGCCGCTGAAGGGCGCCCGCATCGCCGGTTCGCTGCACATGACCATCCAGACCGCCATGCTGATCGAGACCCTCACCGCCCTTGGGGCCGAGGTGCGCTGGGCATCATGCAACATCTTCTCCACCCAGGACCATGCCGCCGCTGCCATCGCGGCCGCCGGCACGCCGGTCTTCGCCGTCAAGGGGGAGACCCTGGCCGAATACTGGGACTACACCCACAAGATCTTCGAATGGCATGACGGCGGAGCGCCGAACATGATCCTGGACGACGGCGGCGACGCCACCCTGCTCCTGCACCTGGGGAGCGACGCCGAGAAGGACCCCTCCATCATCGCCAATCCCACCTGTGAAGAGGAGCAGTTCCTGTTCGCCGCCATAAGCAAGCGCCTGGCCGAGCAGCCGGGCTGGTACTCCAGGACCGCCGCCTGCATCAAGGGGGTGACCGAGGAGACCACCACCGGCGTGCACCGCCTGTACGAGATGCACAGGAAGGGGACCCTCAAGTTCCCGGCCATCAACGTCAACGACTCGGTCACCAAGTCCAAGTTCGACAACATCTACGGTTGCCGCGAGTCCCTGATGGACGGAATCAAGCGCGCCACCGACGTGATGGTGGCCGGCAAGGTGGCCGTGATCTGCGGCTACGGCGACGTGGGCAAGGGGTGCGCCCAGGCCATGCGGGGCCTCCAGGCCCAGGTCTGGGTGACCGAGGTGGATCCGATCTGCGCCCTCCAGGCCGCCATGGAAGGGTACAAGGTCGTGACCATGGAGTGGGCCTGCGACAAGGCCGACATCTTCGTCACCACCACCGGCAACATCGACGTCATCACCCATGACCACATGAAGGCCATGAAGCACAATGCCATTGTCTGCAACATCGGCCACTTCGACAACGAGATCGAGGTTGCGGCACTCAAACAGTACCAGTGGGAGAACATCAAGCCCCAGGTCGACCATATCATCTTCCCTGACGGGAAAAGGATCAT
>DAIERH010000177.1 GCA_027346925.1 Geobacter sp. | reverse complement strand
AGAACAGTTCGCGGTGGCAGCATACGCACAGGTCTGACACCTGGACCGAGCCGGCCCCTAGCCCGGCCGTGAGCAGCAGATCCCGGTTGGCTGCCGCAAGGGAGAGGCGCCACTTCCCCTCCCCGCTCTGCCGGGCAAAGGAGTCCCAGGGAATCCCGCTCTGGACGAATGCCTGCCTGACCGGGGCATCCACCTCGTAACAGCACTGGCCGATGCTGGGACCGATGACCGCCTGCATGGTCTTCGGGCTGCAGCCGAACAGGGAGTTCATGCCCGCCACGGTCTTGGAGACGATCTTTTGCACGGTCCCCTGCCAGCCCGCATGCACCGCGGCGATAATCCGTTTTTCCGGGTCCAGGAGCAGGATCGGGGCACAATCGGCCACGCAAACGCCGATCATGGCGCCGGGCTGGTTGGTGATGACGGCATCGCTCTCCACGCTCAGGAAGTGGCTGTAATCCGCGTTGGGCTCGTCGATTACCAGGATATCGTTGCCGTGCACCTGGCGGACGGTGACCAGCGCTTCCGGGCCGATGCCGAAGGCGCTGGCCAGAAGACTTCTGTTGCCTTCCACGTTGTGGGGCTGGTCCAGGGTATTGGTTCCCAGATTGAGCGAGTTGTAGGGGGGACGGGAGACCCCTTCGTGGCGGGTGGTGAAGCCCTGCACGGAGCAGGCCGGGCCGCTGAAGTCGGCGGCAATATAGTGGACGCGCCCGGAACGTTTCATCTGCATACCTTGGATCCTCCGAAAATTCCTTTTGCCTTCCGTTACGCTTTACGATTTAATACCCATTGGTTCCCGGCTCCGGTGGTGCTTGTGCCAGCGAACGTAGGCGGCCACCAGGCCGATACTGAACAGGACGATCCATAGCAGCGCCTTGTGGGAATACAGCATGATCAGGTGTTGGTTCTCGCCGATGATATAGCCGATCCCGGTCAGGATGGCGCACCAGAGAGCAGCCCCCGCCAGGGTATAGAACGAGAACTTGAGGTGGTTCATGCCGGACAGGCCGGCCGGGATGGAGATCAGGTGCCGCACCACCGGCAGCAGCCGGCCGATGAAGGTTGATATCTCGCCGTGCCGCAGGAAGAAACGTTCCACCCGTTCGAACTTGTCCGGCGGGATCAGCACGTAGCGGCCATATTTGAGGATCAGCGGCCGACCCAGGCGGTGGGAAACGAAGTAGTTGACGTAGGCCCCGGCCAGACTTCCCGCCGTGCCGTACAGGATGACGGCGGCCAGGTTCATCTTCCCCTGAAAGGCCAGGTAGCCCGCCGGCGGCATGACCAGTTCGCTCGGTATGGGGATGACCGAACTCTCCATGGCCATCAGCAGGAAGATGCCGGGATACCCCATGGCACCGATGGTGTCCAGCAGCCATTGAATGAGTTGATGCATTAAGTAGCTCCAATCATTTTGAGGACAACAGTGAGTCTTATACTCCATCTTGGGGATTGGGGCAACAACGGATACAGTACAGTCAAAATCTGCCACAGAGGCACGGAGACACGGAGCATCACGGAGATTCTCCCGGAAACGTCCTCTGGATTCACTCTTCACCGCATCAACCCTTGAGAACATACGCTCCTGGATTCCTCTGAGCCTCTGTGGCTCTGTGGCAAACACATGAGGTACGGAAAAAAAGGCATGAACATCCTCGAACGACTGAAAACAGAGATACTGACCGGCGACGGCGCCGTGGGGACCATGCTCTACGCCAAGGGGGTCAGCCTCGACAGCAATTTCGAGCACCTCAATCTGGTCCGTCCCGGCCTGGTGCTGGAGCTGGCCAGGGAATACGTGGCCGCCGGGGCCCAGGTGATCGAAACCAATACCTTCGGCGCCAACCATACCAAGCTTTCGGCCATCGGGCTGGGTCACAAGGTGGCCGAGATCAACCGGGCCGGCGCGGCCATCGCCCGTGAGGCCGCCTCCGGTCGGTCCGACATCCTGGTGGCCGGTTCGGTCGGCCCCCTGGTGAGGGTCAAGGGGGACGAACGGGAACTCTCGCCGGGCGAGATGGAGGAGGCCTTCCTGGCCCAGTGCCGGGCCCTGGCCGAGGGGGGGGTCGATCTGCTGTTGCTGGAGACCTTTGCCTCCCTGGATCAGATCCGGGCCGCTATCCGGGCGGCGCGCTCGACCGGGCTGCCGGTGGGCGCGTCCATGGCCTTTCTTGAAGGTGGCCGCAGCGGAGACGGTACCACCGTGGACGCCTATTGCAGCGCCATGGAGGAGGCCGGACCCGACATCATCGGCGCCAACTGCGGGGCCGGGCCGTTGGAGTTGCTCAAGGTCGTGGCCAGGCTGGCCAGCCTGACGCTAAAACCGATTGCCGCCTACGCCAACAGCGGCTTCCCCGAGTACCGGGACGGCCGCTACATCTACCGCGCCACGCCCGAGTACTTTGCGACAATGGCCGGAGAGATGGCCGAGGCCGGCGCCAACCTTATCGGCGGCTGTTGCGGCACCACCCCGGAACATATTGGCGCCATCTCCCGGGTCCTGACCGGTCTGAGGCCGGCCCAGCGGGCCAAGGCGCCTTCCGCGGGCGCCGTTGCCGCGGCGGTGCAGAAGCGGCCCGGCGCCGGCTCGTTCCTGGATGCGTGGGGCCGGCGCAAGGTCATCACCGTGGAGCTGGACCCGCCCAAGGGGATGGATTGCAGCCGCATCATTGCGGGAAGCCGGCGTTTGAAGGATGCCGGCGCCGACGCCATCAACCTGGCCGAGAACCCCCTGGCGCGGCCCCGCATGGGCAATATCGCTTTGGGGAGCATCATCCAGCGCGAGGTGGGGATCGAGGTGATCTGCCATGTCACCGGTCGCGACCGCAACCTGATCGGCATGCAGTCAGACCTGATGGGGGCGAGCCTTCTGGGGATCCGCTCGATTCTGGCAGTGACCGGCGATCCGGCCAGCATGGGGGACCACTCCGGGGCCAAGTCGGTCTTCGACCTGCACTCATTCACCCTGATCAAGCTCCTCTCCGACCTGAACCGGGGGGTCAATGCCATGGCCAACCCCATAGGTCACGGCACCGGCTTCACCATCGGCGCGGCCTTCAACCCCAATACCGGCAACATGGCCGTACAGGCCGGCCGGCTGGCCAAAAAGGTGGCCAATGGCGCCGTCTTTGCCCAGACTCAGCCGGTCTACGATCCGGCACTGTTCTTCCAGGCGCTCGAACTGACCCGCGATTGCGGCATCCCGCTCCTGCCGGGGGTCATGCCCCTGGTCAGCGAGCGCAACGCCGAGTATCTGCACAACGAGGTGCCGGGCATCAGCGTGCCGGAGACCGTCCGTGCCCGCATGCGGGGACTGGACAAGGAGGCCGGGGTGCGGGAGGGGCTGGCCATTGCCAGGGAGTTCATCGACGCCACCTTTGCCGCGGCCGGTGGGTATTACCTGATCCCCCCCTTCGGGAAATACGAACTGGCGGTGGAGTTGATCGATTACATCCATGAACGGGAAAGGGAATAATGATGATACGATGCGTGAAGATGGGGCTGATCCTGCTCTGCGGCCTGATGACCGGTGCCTGTGCGTCCCATTTGGGCACCCGCGAGGATTTCGAACAGAGCATGAAGGGGTACAACCGCATGCTGCGCTGGCGCGAGGTGGAAAACGCCGGCATGGTCTACCTGGACCCGGATTTGCGTGATGCCTTCATGAAAGAAGCCGCGGATATCAAGAAACGGGGGGTGACCATCACCGACTACCGCATCCTGACCTCTGAATGCCTGCCGGAGAAGGGGAGTGCCGAGGTGATTGCCGAGTACGACTACTACGTCCTCCCCTCCAACCAGATCAAGACCCTCACCTATCGGCAACTGTGGAGCTACCGCGAGGAGGGCGAAAAGAAGGGGTGGCGGCTGGAGAGCGGCCTGCCGCCGTTTGAGTGATTTCACGTCACAATCAAATCGGCACCAAATCACCACCTGTTGACCACCCCCGGCCCCTCCTTATCAAGGAGGGGAGAAAAGATGGGAGCTTTTAAACTCCCCCTCCTGGTTCAGGAGGGGTTAGGGGTGGTCAGGTTCAGCTTGGAATAGCATCACCTGAGGTTACAATGGAACGCCTGACTGAACAGATCGCCGCCTTCTGCGCCTACCTGGAAACGGAGCGCAACGTCTCGCCCCATACCCTGGCGGCCTATGGCCGCGACCTGAAGCAGTTGGCGGAGTTCGTGGGCCGCGAGAAAGGGGAGGGGGCCCAGGCCCGCGATGTGGATCACCTGCTGCTCAGGCGCTACCTGGCCCTGCTGGGCAAGAACGCCCAAAAGACTTCCATCGGCAGGAAGCTGGCCGCCATCCGTACGTTTTTCCGTTTTCTGCTGCGTCGCGGGATCATCGCCCGAAATCCGGCCGAACTGATCGCCACCCCCAAGCGGGAGCAGCGCCTGCCGTTTCACCTGGACATCGACCAGGCCACCACCCTGGTGGAGGCCCCGGCCGATGATCAGAAACATGCCCTGCGCGACCGGGCCATCCTGGAGTTGCTCTATTCCAGCGGGCTCAGGGTCTCCGAGCTGACCGGCCTGGATATCGGCGATCTGGACCTGTCAGGCGGGATGGTGCGGGTGCTGGGCAAGGGGGGCAAGGAGCGCATCGTGCCGGTGGGCAGCCGCGCCGTGGAGGCGATCCGCTCCTACCTGATCCTGCGCGGGGAGTTGGCCGGCAGCGGCGCACTGTTCCTCAATACGCGCGGCGAGCGCATCAACCGTCGCGGCGTGGCACGCATCGTGGATGCCCACGTGCTGCGCATCGCCGCCTTCAAGCGCATCTCTCCCCATGTCCTGCGCCACACCTTTGCCACCCATCTGCTGGAGGGTGGTGCCGACCTGCGCGCCATCCAGGAGCTTTTGGGCCACGCCTCCCTCTCCACCACCCAGAAGTACACCCACGTGGGCATCGACCGGCTGATGGAGGTGTACGACAAGGCCCACCCCAAGGCGCACTGAAATCGCGTCCGTCTTCGGGGCATCTTTCCCTGCCCTTCAATCGTAAAATCCTCAACGTAGCCCTGCTACGCCTGCGGTTTTACTCAATCAGGCCAGAAAAATCTGCCCCAAATCCGG
>DAIERH010000176.1 GCA_027346925.1 Geobacter sp. | reverse complement strand
CAAGGCCGGGGTCGAGGGCGGGGGCCGTTTTCGTATCCATACCCCGCTGATCAGTCTCTCCAAGGCCGACATCATCCGGCGCGGCATCGCCCTGGGGGTGGACTATGGCCTGACCCATTCCTGCTACGACCCTTCTCCAGAGGGGCTCTCCTGCGGCCGCTGCGACTCCTGCCGCCTGCGGCTGAAGGGGTTTAGCGAGGCCGGGCTCACCGATCCGTTGCAGTACCAAGCGTAACTGCCGCCGTTGCTGCCGCATGAAGACAGAAAAGGCGCGCCCGTTGCGGGACGCGCCTTTTCTGATGTTATCCCAGGCACTTATTTTACGCCTGGGCCGCCTGGACCGCCGTGATGGCGGTGACGTTGACGATGTCGTCCACCGAGCAGCCGCGGGAGAGATCGTTGACCGGTTTGGCCAGGCCCTGGATGATGGGACCGACAGCCTCGGCGCCGGCGACCCGCTCCACCAGCTTGTAGGCGATGTTGCCGGCGTCCAGGTCCGGGAAGATGAGGACGTTGGCCTTGCCGGCCACGGCGCTGCCGGGGGCCTTCTTCTCGCCCACCTTGGGAAGCAGGGCCGCGTCGGCCTGCAACTCGCCGTCAATCTGCATGTCCGGCTTGATCTGCTTGGCGATCTCCAGGGCTTTCAGCACCTTGTCGCAGTCGCCGTGGCTGGCGCTCCCCTTGGTGGAGAAGGAGAGCAGGGCAACGCGGGCGTCCACGTCCAGGAAGGCCTTGCAGTTGCCGGCGGTCGCTACGGCGATCTCGGCCAGGGCCTGGGCGTCGGGGTTGGGGTTGACGGCGCAGTCGGCGAACAGGATGATGCCGTTCTCGCCGAAGGTCGGGGTCTTGGTGATCATCAGGAAGAAGGAGGAAACGGTCTTGATCCCCCTGGCCGGACCCACGGTCTGGAAGGCGGCCTTGAGCACGTTGCCGGTGGTGCCGGTGGCGCCGGCCACCTCGCCCCCCGCGTCGCCGCTTTTCACCATCATGCCGGCGTAGTACAGGTTGTCCTCGGCGGTCAGCAGTTTGCGGGCCTCGTCAGGGGTCAGTCCCTTGCTCTTGCGCAGTTCGACCAGGTCGGCCACGTACTGTTCCAGCTTGGGCGATGCGGCGGGATTGAGCAGTTCCACGCCGTCCAGGTTGATCCCCTTGGCCCGTGCATCGGCCTGGATCTTGGCCGGATCGCCCAGGATGACGATCCTGGCCAGCCTCTCCTTGACGATCTTCTCGGCGGCAAACAGCATCCGCTCGTCATAGCTCTCCGGCAGCACCACCGTTTGCAGGTTTTTTCTGGCCTTCTCCTTGATCTGATCGACAAGATGCATGGGTAACCTCCCTCTTGGATTTAATAGAACAGGGGTATATGTATAGTCGAAACCGAGGCGGCAGGTCAAACAAAAAAAGCCTGAATACTCAGGCTTTTAGCGTGACTGAAAAATAGTGAAACAAGATTTAAAACTTCATCGCCATCCCGCGACATCACACCCCTATGTCCTCGTTCCACAGATCGGGACTTTCCTCAATAAACCTGCGCATCAGGCCGATGCACGCCTCGTCCTGCAACACCTCGACCCGGACGCCGCGGGAGCGGAGCAGTTCCTCCTCGCCCAGGAACGTGCGGTTCTCGCCGATCACCACCCTGGGTATGCCGTACAGCAGGATGGCGCCGCTGCACATGGGGCAGGGGGAGAGGGTGGTGTACAGGACCGATTCCCGGTAGACCGCGGCCGGCTGCCTGCCGGCGTTTTCCAGGGCGTCCATCTCGGCGTGGAGGATCGCGCTCCCCTGCTGCACCCGCCGGTTGTGTCCCCGCCCAATGATCGTGCCGTTGTGCACGAGCACCGACCCGATGGGGATGCCCCCCTCCGCCAGCCCCAGCCTTGCCTCCTCCAGCGCCGCCTGCATGAATCTGTCCATGGGATCTCCTTGCCCGTTCGGATAGTAACGGGCTTTACTGCTGGAAATAATCCGCCGTGGTCTTCAGTGACCGTATACCCACCGACACGCCGCTGCCGTCCTGCTTCCTGCCGTGGACCACGAACTCGCTCAGCCCGATGTGGCTGGGGCTCCCCCAGTCGTAGGTGTAGCCGAGCCGGGTCCAGGGGTAGGGGGACGAGGCCGGGTAGTTTCGGGGGTCGGTGTAGATGTAGTCCTTGCGGTTGTTGAACCAGCCGGTGTAGTTCATGAACACGTTCCATCCCGGCCCCTCGGTGGCCCTCACCAGATCCGTGGAGCTGAAGGTGCGGAACGGGTCGGAGGGGAAGCCGGTCTCGCATTCCCGGGCGGGGATCTCCGGGTCGGGGCAGGGGCGGAACATGTCCTTGGGCGCCACCCAGAGCTCCACCATGCTCCGCGCCTCGGAGGCGTATTCCGGCGGGACACCGAGGAGCTGGGCGATGCGGAGCGGCTGGGGCGCGGTCCCCAGGAAAAAGGTCTTCATCTCCGGCGCCGTTGTCACCCAGAGGTCGGCCTTCAGGGTGCAGTTCGCCGATCCGGGCCTGCATGCGGGATCAACCGTGCCGTCGTAGTACTTGGCGTCGCTGCTCCTGATCCAGGAGAGCATGAGGACCCGGGAGCCGGGGATATTGTTCTCCCAGATCAGGGCCGGGTTGTCGCTGGTGATGGGCGTGAGGTTCCGGGAGATCTTGGCGCTGGTGACGGTGCGGGCGTCGTAGGTTGCGCTGGAGTACATGGTTTGGAGGGCAGCGGCGGAGGGTGGGGGAGTGGCGCTGTCGCCGGCGCAGCCGGCGAGGAGGAGCGCGGCATGGACGGCGGTGGCCAGGAGCAGGCCGGTTATGGTACGGGCAACAACGGTTGCGGAGAGGCGCGAAGGTGTCATGGTGCGCGTCCTTTCTTCACCCATATTCAGCTGGTTAGAGCCAGAAATGTCTTGATTTTGGCAACAGGCAGTGCAGGTCTGATACCTATGGCTTGCTCGTAAAGTGGTGTCCGTGTGCTTCACGGGCATATGGTTCCAGTCAATAACTTACATAACTTACCAACGTCCCCACAGCCGTCCCCTGGCTGGATGAGACTCAGCAATCCGCTAGCCATGGTTTTATTGGTTTGTTTTCCATTTATTTTCCTTTTTGCTCAACGGGGCCGCGCTTGACCTGCCGGGCGTTTTTTGCCCGGTCATGGTCTGAGCGCGTGGTTATGCCAGTTCTATTTTCAGGCTTTTACCGAGGGCAAGGGCCGCTCTTTCGAGGGTTTGGAGGGTAACGGAAACATTGGCGGGATCGAGGAGTCTGTCCAATGCTGTGCGGCTGGTGTGCATTTTCTCAGCCATGGCAGTTTTTGACAGATTCGCCTGTTTCATTTCTTGTTCAATCTGGAATGCAATAACTCGTTTGATGGCCGCCGCTTCAGCTTCGGCGCGTAACCCTTCCCCTTCAAGGAAATCGTCAAAACTTGATCCTAGATATTCGTTTTTCATTTTGCGCCTCTTTTGTAATTGCCAAGACGGGTTAGTGCCGTCTTGAGTTCGTTTTGCGGGGTCTTCTGAGATTTCTTGATGAAGCCATGCAGCAAAATCATGTATTCACCATCAACGGTAAAGAAAACCCGCGCAATACCATCCGTCAATCTTGTTCGTACTTCCCACAAATCCTTGTCGATCTTTCTGATAAGCGGCATTCCCAAAGGCCAGCCGAGTTGAGCGGTTTTGATATCTTCGCCGATTTGCCTCTTGTCATCGCGATGTAAATCCTTGAGCCATTCTCGAACCGGCTCATTACCAGCTTCGGAACGATAAAACACAACTTTCAGGATAAATTCGATATCAGTCATTTGTAATTCATTGTACCATTATTGGTACGCATGTCAATTTTTGTTTTCTTTCCTGTCTTATTCGCACAACGGGGCTGAGGCTGACCCGCCAATTTTTAAGGCGGGTCGTGCCGAGTGCTGGACATTCACTTCATGCCGCTGCTTAAGAGTGTTGACATGTAGAAATTATTTCCATATATTTTATCCATGACGACAAAATATCGTTTTTCAAATTTCAGGATTACGTTGCGTGAGAAGGATCATAATCCTCCGCATGTACATCTTATGAGTCCTGATTTTGAAGCGGTAATAAATCTTGTGACGCTGGAAGTTATGGATGGTTCCGCGCCTGCAAAGGTTCTGCGTCACGCCCTTAGATGGATAGCCGATAACAGAGAGGAGTTGACACAACAATGGCACATGCTACACGGATAACCCGCCCAAGATTGACGGCTGTAAAACCTGCTGCCGACTATTGCCTTGATGTTCGTTTTGTTGACGGCTCTGGCGGCATAGTAAGCTTGAAAGATTCCATTTTTTCCTTACCCGGCCTTGCCCCTCTTCGCGATTCAGCTGCATTCTCCGGTGCTGTCTTGGGAGAATACGGATGGGAAGTCGAATGGCCCCAGTTTGACATTCAGATAGGCGCTGACACACTCTTCGCCGACATGCTTGAACAGCATTCGGAAACGCCGGCAGATCAATTCACTGTTTGGCGTATCCGAAACGGTCTCTCTCTTGCTGCTGCAAGCCGCGAGCTTGGTGTTACTGTACGTACAGTAAGCGCCTATGGTTCCGGAGCGCGCCCCATACCGCGCACTGTTCAGCTTGCCTGCATTGGTTGGGAAGTTGAGCATCGTAGAAAAACCGCTTAGTCCTTGCTACGGAACGCGTACCATAGCGCATAAAGTCCTGCTAGAGCAGAACTTGAAGCCCACACATACTTTGTCCAGTCACAGAGAGCAACCATTCGTACCGTAATGCATTTCGAATTAATCGCTTCCTTCATCTGGTCGTAGCAGATAAAGAATAAAAATGCTGCCAACAGCAACATGAGTGCTTTATTCATAGTTCATGCCTTTATTCGTCCAACGGGGCCGGGGCGCACCAGCGGCGCGAGGTTTTCCGCGCCGACTGCGTGCCGCCTCGTGGTTGAACTGCCTTTATTTCGGGGGCTCGCTGGGGTCATCCATGATAAGTAAAGTCAATGGGAAAACGTAGGTTTCCCGTTCCTACCGCAGGATGTCTCCGGTGGTTTTACTTCACACTGATTTCGCCCGTTCCTTTTGATCTTGTTTCGTGGTCTACAGGGTACTGCGACCTGACATCCATTTGCTGTATCGCGGACATAGCCGCGGCAGAAGATTAAGTTTGGGTAAACCCGCCGGCCTCGAAACAGACTTCGGTGC
>DAIERH010000175.1 GCA_027346925.1 Geobacter sp. | reverse complement strand
TTGAGCCGTACCTCCGCGTACATGCCCGGAACCATGACCAGGTTAGCGTTCGGCACATCGATCTCCGTGTCCATGGTGCGCGTGCTGAGGGAAAGCTTGGTGGCAAAACGGGTTACGCTGCCGCTGAACGAACGGTTGAGGGTCGGAACCCGCACCTCCACCCCCTGGCCCACGTGGACCGTGGGGACCGCCGATTCTGGAACCGGAACAATGATGCGCAACAGTGTGTTCTCGGAAAGACGAACCAGCGGCATAGACTGCGTCTGGGACGCCGTGCCCGCCTGGATCATGGAACCCACATCCGCAAAGCGTTTGGTCACCACACCGTCAAACGGGGCGGTGACCCGCGTGTAATCGAGCATTGTCCTGATCCGGGCAAGCGAGGCACGACTCACACTGACCTGCTCGTTGGCCGCATCCAGGCCCGACCGCGCCGCCGAAACCTGGGCCTGGGTGGCAAGGTCCTTGCTCCTGGCGTCGTCGATCTCCTGCTGGGCAACCAGACCGGGACGCTGCGCCGCCACTTCCGACAAACGCTTGTACGAAAGAAATGCTATTTCGTGGAGCGATTCTGCTCGCTTCAACTCGTCACGGGCGCGGATCGCCTCGGCTTCGCTCCTCTTCAGCGTGGATGCGGCATGCGCCAAATCGTCCACCATCTCCGGAATTTCCAGCACGGCCAGCAGTTGCCCTTTCTTTACCTTGTCACCGATGTCCACGTAAATGGCCTTGACATAACCGGATACCTTGGCCATGACCTGGATCTCCTGATACGGCCGCAATTCGGCTGTCAGATCCAGGTCACGCGACAGATCCTCCTTGCCCGCCTTGGCCACCGCCACCGTGACCGGCGCGGATACCTTGGCAGACTCCTTGCCGGACTCCGAACAGGACGTGGTCAGCAAGGCCGTAAAAACGAGCGCAAGTGCGCTCATTGCAGGTATAACAAATCTTGGCATAGGTTTTATTCTCCTGGTAGCTGGAGTAGGACAACGCCCCTGGCTTTTTCTTAACATCGGTACGAACTCCGTTCTTTTTAATTAAGGGATGCAATGCTGTTCAGACCTTGCAGGTGAAACGCCCCACAGACGGGCCAAACAGCGCATACGCTGAAGCAAATCGTCGAAAATGCACAAAAAAATAATCACAAAAAAATCTAGCCGATTAATATGTTACTTCGATGAGATCTAGTATATCAGGCTTATCAGACTATAATGCGAAGCCAATGCATGGTTGTGGTTTTTCAAGCGCGGAATACAGGAGGGGCTCTGGAAGGAATAAATGAAATCGTGTTTGAAGTGCTGTTGTGTTTTTCGGCAGGGAAGACAGAGACACCGTATGGGGGCGACTCAACAAGTTCGGCACAGCGGGATGGTTCAACAGCCTGTACGTTCTTCTCAATGCCTGTTTGGGATGCCTTGTCCTGGGTTTGGACCACGGCACGGTTATGCACCTTGGGCTTTGAGATTTTTTGAAGTTGCGGGGGCCTCATCCCCTGAACAACGAGGAGGATGGCAAAAGTCATCATGACCGGCAACAAAAATGATTTTTGAGAGATTGAAATCCCAAATACTTTCATATAACAAATACTATTCCATTAAAAGACGCGATGCAAGTAATTCCTTTGCGAAGACATCCCCCGCCACTTGGCGATGCGAGACCATCATTGCAGGCGCGGCCGCCCTGGTGTGCTTCTCATTTGCATTGATCATGCTCGCGAATGGCCTGGAGAAGTTTGTCGGGAGAGAAGTCCGCTGACCGGCAGACATCAACGATAATCTTGTCATTACGACGGATGCGGGCTGCTGCCTCGGGAAGTTCCTCCGCAATGTCGATCGGGATGGCGAGCGCACCGTGGCAATCCGCATACAGGAGATCCCCTTGGCGTACGGAAAGCCCGAATATCTCGACTGGAGCGCCAAAGTTCACTATGTGCATGAATGAGTGCGACACCCCGACAGACTTTGCGAATACCGGAAGCCCCAGCTTCCTGAGGCCGGGGACGTCACGGACCACACCATCGGTAATAACCCCGCAACAGCCAAATGCCTTGAGGAGTGCCCCATGCACCTCCCCGATGCAGGCCCCCTTTCCCCCGTCCCCGTTCAGATTCTCGAACACCGCGATCCTGGGGAGCGGCAGACGCTCGACTTCGCTCCACCAATCGGTGCGCTCGCGAAACCTGCCGCCGATAAGCGGCGGTGCCGACGACCTGACCCGGAATGTGGCGGCGTAGCCGAGAATCCGCTGCTCCGGGCCGGTCACTGGGCTGAGCCCGGGACGAGTAAACCCCTCGTTCCGGAGCCGGACGCCGAAACACTCTATGGCGTTTGCAATGGTACAGGTATCGAAACGCAGAATCGCCTCGAACAATTTGGGGGCCAGGGCCAGACCCCGGGCTGCGGCAGCACCGGTGTCATGTTCACTATCCATTTGTTCATCCTTATTGGACATACGGCTCATACCGCACAAGGCCTTATCCGACCCGAGCGTAAACCAGCCTCAGATACCACCAAAGTAGCCCCACATCTTTTCTTGTTCGATGACAATGTCGTGAATCTCTTTGATGGCAATCACCGGGTAGAAATACTCCCTTCCCTCCAGCAACCGGACCTTTCTGCCCGTTACCTCTCCCACCATGCTCACCATGGCTCCCGGTACGTATTTTTCGGGATCGAGAGACAGGGGGGTGGTGGCCAGGAAACGACCTCCGGAGGGGATCGATTCATCGGGCAATTCCCGATTGTCCATATCATGCTGGATCACTTCGAGCTGGGTACCTTCCCTGCCCCGCTGTACCGCGGCAATAATGCCGCCGAGCATGACATATCTTCCGCGGTAGGCATCCGGGTTGTCACTCAGACGACTGAAGGTGATGGTGCGATCGGCCAGACCTCGTGATTGTTCGCTGACCCAGTGTGCACAACCGGTGAAGAGGAGAAGAAACGGCAACACCATGACTAACGATTTTTTCATGGTAACCTCCATATACATTTTATAAAAAATTATGCCTTGGGAAAACAAATGTCAACATGCATGCAATTATTGGATGCCAATTAAATAAAACTTCCAATCTGTACCTGAAACAGAATGGCAGTAATGACATCTTTTCATTATTCGGAATTTCCTGACTCAGCATGCGGGAAGCAGCTTTTTACGAGATATTTTATCAATCGTAACAACACCGTAATAATCGCCCGCTAGTATGCCGCTGTCTTAAGGCCGGTCCTTTCGCTTTCATGCTTTAGTCGGCAAGCCGGTCAGATTACGGCGCGGATTACAAAATTCTCCCCATAACGTTACAGCAATACCAGGGCTTTTAACAGTTCAGTAAGTGCAGCCCGACATCATTTCCTCAGGAAAGGAGGCAAGACGCACTGGCCGGAAATGAAACATAATCGTGATCATCGAGTTATCAAGCCTGATTGAATATTACACATGGAGGTAGGAAATGAAGAAGACTTTGGCTTTAGTCGCAGCATCAATGCTGCTGGCAGCAACACCGGTCCTGGCGGATACCCAGCCGCTGGATGACGGAAGCGGCGGTCTGAAAATGAAAATGAAGGGGGTCAGTCTCGACCTGGGCGGCTTCATCGAGGCCGCGGGCATCTACCGCACGAGAAACCTCGACTCCGACCTGTCAACACCGTTCCAGAAGCTGCCGCTGCCCAACCAGACCGGCTACTACCAGGACGAAACCAGGTTCAGCGCCCGGCAATCCAGGCTCTCCATCCTGGCAGAGGGCAATGCCGCCCCCACGATCCACCTGGCTGGCTACTATGAGATGGACTTCCTCGGCGCCGCCCCGACCGCCAACTCGAACGAAAGCAACTCCTACAACCCCCGTGTCCGTCACCTCTACGCAACCGCGGATTGGGACAGCTTGGGCCTGCACATGCTGGCCGGCCAAACCTGGTCGCTGGTCACGATGAACAGCAAGGGGATTACCCCGCGCAACGAGGTTACACCGCTCACCATCGATGCCCAATACGTGCCCGGCTTCACCTGGACGCGTCAGCCCCAGTTCCGTATCGTCAAGGATTTCGGCAAGCAGTTCTGGCTGGCACTTTCGATCGAAAATCCCCAGACCACCTCAACCGGCTCGGGAACAAACTACGCTCTCCCAGGCGGAAACCTGACTGGCGGTCTCTTCGCGGGCGCCGTGTCCAACAACAGCGTCCCGGATATCGTCGTCAAGGCCTCCTATGATCCCAGTTGGGGGCATTTCGAGGTCTATGACCTGATCCGTGTCTTCAAGTCCAGCCTGATTGCCAACGGCGCTGCAACCAACGACAGTGTCGCCGCCAACGCCGTGGGCGGCGGCATGATCCTGCCGATCATGTCGGACAAGCTGAAGCTTCAGGTCAGCGGTATCTACGGCAAAGGTATCGGCCGCTACGGTTCCGGCCAGTTGGCCGACGTAACGCTGGACGCGACCGGCAGGATTGTTCCGGTCACCGAGGGACAACTGCTCACCGGTATCACCTTTGACCCCACGAGCGAATGGAATTTTTACGGCTATTACGGCATCGAGGAAGCCCAGCGGGAACCCATGGGTGTCGCCGGCAGAGGTGATGGCAGCCTCCAGAACAACACCTCCATCGGCGCGCCCACCGGCCCCGGAGTCCCGGCCGCTTTCCAAGGCCAGCTCCAGAGGATTGACCAGGTTACCGCCGGCTTGTGGTGGAAGTTCTTCCAGGGAAGCTTTGGCAGGATGCAGCTCGGCCTCCAGTATTCCTACACGGAAGACAAGTACTTCAGCGGCACTGTCGGCGCTCCCAAGGCAACCACCCATATGGTCTTCACCAGCCTTCGCTACTACTGGCAATAAGCCCATCCGCAGGATTCGCGGGTCAAGGATCGTATCACGGTTTAACAAGGTTCAAGATTCTTTGAACCTCCTTCATGGGGGGCTTAGATCCCCCAATTTTTTCTCACCGGAAACCCGCCCAAAGCGGGTTTCCGCTTTTTTACCCCTGCGGTCCCATGCTCATGAAGCAGGCAGGCCGGTCAGCGCTCTTCGAGAGGCGTCACCATCAACTGATCCAGCAGTTCCCGGAACTCCCCGCCAGTGAGGTTGACCGGCCGCATGCGGGCCCAGGGGCGGATCGAGCGGGGATTCTCCAGCCAGCGTTTCACCCGTTCCGGGCTCCACGCCTTGCCCCGGAATGTGTGGGGGTAATGAGGGGACAACAGCCCGGATAGTCCGGGACCGATGGCGCCGCTCCCCAGGCTGCCGCGCCTCTCGCTCAACAGCCGGTG
>DAIERH010000174.1 GCA_027346925.1 Geobacter sp. | reverse complement strand
CACCGACATCTGCATCGGCTGCAAGCTGTGCTCGTGGGCCTGCCCTTACGGGGCACGCGAGTTCGACGAGGACAACGGCGTGATGCGCAAGTGCACGCTGTGCATCGATCGGATCTACAACGAGGCGCTGCCCGAAGCGGAGCACGAGCCGGCCTGCGTGGCCACCTGCCCGTCGGCCGCGATCAAGGCGCGGCACTTCACCGACGCCCAGGTCTTCGCCGAGATCGAGGGGGTGCTGAAATGAACGCTGCCACAACTCAGGATACGGCCGCTGCCGTAGCGGCCGCCGGGGAGTTCGAACCGCGGATCATAGGTTTCCTCTGCAACTGGTGCTCCTATGCCGGGGCCGACAAGGCGGGCGCCTCCCAGACCCCCTATCCCCCCAACGTGCACATCATCAAGACCATGTGCACCGGCCGGATCGATCCCGAGTTCATCCTCCGGGCGTTCCGGGCCGGCGCCGACGGCGTGGTGGTCCTGGCCTGCCATCCGGGCGATTGCCACTACAAGGAGGGCAACCTGAGGGCGGCCCAGCGCCACGCCATGCTGGCGCGTCTGCTGGAGCAGTTGGGCATCACCCGGGAGCGCTGCCGTTTCGATTATGTCTCCGCCGGAGAGGGCGAAAAATACGTGCAGGTCATTACGGACATGGTGGCAACGGTCAGGCAGCTCGGCCCATTATCAATGTAACTCAGGAGGGAAACGAAATGGCTGTACAACAACTCGACGCACGCGGCCTCAAGTGTCCGCAACCAACCCTGAAGGTAACGGTCATGGCCGTGAAGATGAAACCCGGCGATGTGCTGGAAGTACTGGCCGATTGCCCGACGTTCGAAAAGGATGTGCGCGACTGGTGCTCACGCTCCAGGAAGACACTCTTGTGGATCAAGGACGAGGGGACGGCAAAGCGGTGCCAGATCCAGTTCTGATGCGGTTATGCCACAGATGACGGGAAAAGCGGGCCATGCTTTCATGGCCCTTTTTTCGTGGGGCGCCGGGCAAAGCGGGCTTTGACAATTGCGGCGATTTAGGTCATAGTTTCCCGGTTCATTTCCTTTGGTCACACCGGAGAAGCGATGCAGCCCCGCGCCATAACCCCCGAAAGAAGCGACGACGATTTCCAGTTCGATGCCACCCTGCGGCCTCGGGCCCTGGCCGATTACATCGGCCAGGAGAAGATCAAGGGAAACCTGCGCCTGTTCATCGATGCGGCCCGGGGCAGGGGGGAGGCCCTGGATCACGTCCTGCTGTACGGCCCCCCTGGCCTGGGCAAGACCACCCTGGCCAACATCGTGGCCTGCGAGATGGGGGTCAACATCAAATCCACCTCCGGACCGGTCATCGAGCGCCCCGGCGACCTGGCGGCCATCCTGACCAACCTGGAGCCCCACGACGTCCTGTTCATCGACGAGATCCACCGCCTCTCCCACGTGGTGGAGGAGATCCTCTACCCGGCCATGGAGGACTTCCAGCTTGACATCATCATCGGCCAGGGGCCGTCGGCCCGCAGCATCAAGCTGGACCTCCCCCGCTTCACCCTGGTGGGCGCCACCACCCGCGCCGGCCTGCTCTCCTCCCCCCTGCGGGACCGCTTCGGCGTCATCTCCCGGCTGGAATTCTATACCGAGCAGGAGCTGGCCTTTATCATCACCCGTTCCTCCCGCATCCTGGGGATGGAGATCGAGTCCGAGGGGGCCGGCGAGCTGGCCCGCCGCAGCCGCGGCACGCCGCGCATCGCCAACCGCCTGCTGCGCCGGGTGCGGGACTATGCCCAGGTACGCGGGCCAACGGCGTCATCACCCGTGCAGTGGTGCGGGATACCCTCAAGCTGCTGGAGATCGACGACATGGGTTTCGACCAGATGGACCGCATGATCCTCTTGACCATCATCGACAAGTTCGGCGGCGGCCCGGTGGGGCTGGACACCATTGCGGCGGCCATCGGCGAGGAGGAGGACACCATCGAGGACGTGTACGAACCGTTCCTGATCCAGAACGGCTTCCTCAACCGCACCCCCCGCGGCCGGGTAGCCACCCGGCCGGCCTACCTGCACTTCGGCCGTATTGTGCCCGATACCGCCCAAGGGACACTGTTCTGACGATGCAGCAGTTTTTCGAGTTCCCCATTACTCCCGCCTTCAGCTTCGACACCTTTGTCGTCTGCGACGGCACCGCGGCAGCCCTGCAGTTTGCCCGAGCCATCGCCGATCCCTCGGACCCGGAGAACCTGCTCTACCTGTACGGCCCTTCCGGCTCCGGCAAGACCCACCTGCTGAAGGCCATCGCCCATGCCCTGGCAGGGGAGGGGGGGCAACCGGCCGCCTGCCTTTCCTGTGGAGAACCCTTCACCGTGGATGACCTGGTGGCCCGCTTCGCCGGCGCCCCGGCCCTGCTGGTGGACGACCTGCACCTGCTGGCCGATGACGCGGCCCTGCGGCTCGGCCTCTGGCAGATCTTCAACGATTTCCACGACGCCGGCCGCAAGGTGGCCCTGGCCGGACTCCTCCCCCCCCGTGAGCTGCCCCATCTGGATGGCCATCTGGTGTCGCGGCTGTTGTGGGGACTGGTGGCCCGCGTGGATGCCTCGGATGACCGGTCGCGCCGCATGATCCTCAAGAAGATCGCCGATGACCGCCAGGTGCGCGTGCCGGACGAGGTGGTGGAGTACATCCTGGTCACCACGGGCCGGGAGGTGAGCGAGTTGATCGCCAGCTTCGAGGCAGTGTTTCGCCTCTCCATGGCGCAGAAGCGCAGGATCACCCTCCCCCTTGCCCGGGAGGCCCGCCAGCTCCGGCAGGCAGGGGAGGGGGCCCCATGAGTGCCTCCCGCACCCGCCTGAAGAGCCCGGAAGCGGTGGAACTGGACCGCAAGCGGGGCGAGCTGGCCCAGCTCCAGGGGCAACTGGCCGAGCGGGAACGGTCCTTCTCCGCCCTGAAGGCCGAGATCCGCATCTTCGAACAGGTGTACGAGGAGGTCCTGGGGACGCGCATCGCCCAGCTGGAGGACCTGGAGTGGCAGCTGGACGGCCTGCTGGGCGGAGACCGCGGCTCTGATGCGCCGGAGCCTTCCGCCGATGAGGAGGACCTTGCCCATTTCCCCCATTACACCGACCTGCTGGACGATGACGACGAGGCGGAACCGGACGCGCCGCGCCCGAGCCTGAAGCACCTCTACCGCGAGGTCGCCAAGGCGATCCATCCCGACCTGGCGTCGGACGAGGAGGAGCGGCTGCGGCGGCAGGAGTTGATGGCAACGGCCAACCAGGCCTACGAGATTGGCGACCGCGGAGTGCTGGAGGATATCCTGGGTGACCGGGACCTGGGGCCGGACCCGGGCGGCGTCCCGGATGTGGCCATGGAACTGGTGCGGGTGATCCGCCAGATCGCCCGGACGCAGCAGAACATCCACGCCGTCAACCGCCAGATCCAGGAGTTGAAGGCGACCGACATCCACAGCTTCAAGCTGCGGGTGGACGAGGCACAGGCCGACGGCATCGACCTGTTGGCCGAGATGGCGGCCGCGGTTGACCTGAACATCGCCAAGGCCAGGAAGCGGCTGGCCGCCCTGAAGGGTGACGCCGACCTGGACGACGACCCCCATACCCCCCTGGAGACGCGCCTGATCCGTTTCCCCAAGGATCGTTCCCATGGCACGCTGTACGAACGCTGCAGCGGGTCGATGGATTACCGGGACTGGCAGCGCCTGGGGAGCGCCCGCGGCGTGCGGGAGGTGCGGCTGAACAGGGAAGTGCGGCTGGATGTGAAGGGGACGAGCGAGACGGACCTGTATTTCCTGAAGGCGTTGCTGCCGGACGACCTCCAGGCCCTGTTTCTGTATGAGATCGACGACAGCGCCCTGGTGCACCTGGGGCACCTGAGCGGCCTGCGGGAGCTCTACCTCTCCAACACCACGGTGAGCGACCAGGGGCTGCTGCTGTTGAGCGGGCTGCACGACCTGAGGAGGCTCTACATCTACCATACCGCCATCAGCGATGCCGGGCTCCGCAACCTGACCCGGCTGAAGGGGCTGAAATGGCTCACCTGCAGCGGTACGGCCATCACCGAGGAGGGGTTGGGCCGCTTCCGCCAGGAATTGCCGGGGTGCAAGGCGGTCAGTTTCAAGTGGCGGTTCGAGAAGTGATCATGAAAAAGGCGCGCCTTGAAAAGGTCATCTCCGGGGGGCAGACCGGTGCCGACCGGGCCGGGCTGGATGCGGCGCTCAAGTGCGGCATCCCGGTCGGCGGTTTCTGTCCCCAGGGGCGCCGCGCCGAGGATGGGGCCATCCCCGCAACCTACCCGCTCACGGAGACCCGTTCCCGTTCCTATGATGTCCGCACCCGGATGAACGTCCGCGCCGCCGATGCCACGCTGGTGCTGAATCTGGGGGAACTCAGCGGCGGCACGCTCTCCACGGTAGAGTATGCGGCCAGGCGCAACAAGCCGTGCCTGGTGGTTCAACTGGACGATGCCGGGCATGCCACGCCCCAGGCGGTGGCGGAATGGCTCCGGGCCAACGCCGTCCGCACCCTGAACATCGCCGGGCCCCGGGAGGGAAAGGCTCCCGGCATCCGTGCCCTTGCGCGGGAATTCCTGGAGCAGGTTTTCGGGTTGGGGGAGAGATAGGCGCGGAGGGACACCCGGATGCCGGCCGTTGCCGGTCTACCGGAGAAAAATCGATGCTATACTATTTTGTAAAGGTAGTTCCCCCGGTTACCCACGCCATGGCGCGGATGGGAGGGTGGGGGGAGTGTGACGAGGAAACCCATGGCCGACCAATCGAGTAAAGACGTCTCCGAGATGGTGTGCAGTTGCGGAGAGATGCACAAGGGGCATATCTGCTGGCTCAGTCAGATGGGGTTGCTCATGGAGGTCCGGCATCTTACCGACAGGCCGACCGTTGTCTGCGCCAAATGCGGAGCCAAGGCGAATCTGCCCCACAACGTCTGCTTTCCCACCCCCCTTGAACGCACGGAAGGAAGGTAGGGTCCGCTTCCTGATTGGGAAATGATCGCTCACTCACGGGAAAGCCCCGCCCCCTTTCGGGAAGCGGGGCTTTCTGTTACCCCACCGCTCCTGCTGCCGCGTTTCAGGCCAACCCGAACTTCTCCCGCGCCGCCGCAAGGGTCCGCATGACCTCGGTGTTGCTGCGGCAGGCCAGCACGGCGCGGGCCAGTCTGCGGCATTCCGCCAGGGAGTGGCTGCGGATGGCCTGCTTGACCAGGGGGATGCTGGGGGCCGAGAGGCTGAACTCGCGGATGCCCATCCCCGCCATGAGCA
>DAIERH010000173.1 GCA_027346925.1 Geobacter sp. | reverse complement strand
CATGGCGGCGATGAACGAGAAAAACTCCGATGCCGTGAGGTGCCCCGACATGACCTGGCTGCCGCCGAAATACACCACACCGGCAACGCCGAAGGAGATGATGGTCTCCGATACCGGCATGGCCAGGGATTCGTACTTTATGAAGCGCCGCACCTGGTTGAAATAGTCGCCGTTGACCCCGCGGAAGCGTTCGATGGTGCGCTCATCCAGGCCGAATGCCTTGATGACCTTGATGCCGGAAAAGGTCTCCTGGAGAATGGACGTGATGCCCCCCATGACGTTCAGGCTCCGGCCCGAGGCGTTCTTGATCTTCTTGCCGATCAACTGGGCCGGGTAGGCCGTGGCCGGGATGACCACAAAGGTGATGATCGCCAGCTGCCAGTCCCGGTAGAAGATGACAGCCAGGAGGGAAACGGCGGAGATCATGTCGCGGAACAGGCCGCATACCACCTGGCTCATCCCATCCTGCATGGAAGCGATGTCGTTGGTGACGTGGGACATCAGCTCCCCGGCCGGATGGCGATTGAAAAAGGCCATGTCCAGCCGGATGCTGCTTGCATAGAGGTCGTTGCGGATGTCCTGGATGGCCTTCTGGCCCGCCAGCTTGAGCGAGACGTCGTAGCTGAAGCGGGCCACGCCCCTGACCACGAACAGGCAGATGATCCCCAGCGGTACCAGCAGGAAGATGGTGGTGTCCTTGCCGGCAAAGATCTTTTTCAGGACCGGCTCCACCAGGTAGGCAAAGGCGCCGTCCATGCCCCCCACCACCGCCGAGCAGAGCGCGGAAACGACCATCAGTTTCCAGTAGGGTTTGAAATAATGAAGTGTTCGCAATGTCGGGTTCATGTCCGTTCCATCAGGCTCAGGATGAGCCGGGCAACGTTCGCGGAGGCCCCGCCTCCACCCAGCCGTGCCCTGACCGTTGCCAGCTTTTCCCTGATCCGGGTCCCATAGGCGCCATCGGTCAGGATCTTCTCGATCTCGGCCGCGACCCGCTCGGGGTTCGCCTCGTCCTGGATCAACTCCTTGACCGCCGTTTCACCGGCAACGATGTTGCACAGCCCGATATGATCCACCTTGACCAGCCGTTTGGCCACCTGGTAGGTGAGTGGGGAGAGCCGGTAGATGATCACCATGGGGGTGCCGACCAGGGCAATTTCCAGGGTAACGGTGCCGGACACGGAGATCACGGCGTCGCAGGCGCGGATCAGGTCGTGGATCCGTTCGCGGCGGATCAATGCCGTGATGCCCGCGGCTTGCAGGTACGGCATTATATCATCTTCGCCCAGGGTGGATGCCAGGGGGAGCACGAACTGGATATCGGGAAAACGCCTCTTCAGGCGGGCGGCCGCCCCTGCGATGACCGGCAAGAGCCGTTCGATCTCGCTTCTGCGGCTGCCGGGGAACAGGCCGACGATCTGCCGGGAGGGGTCAAGGCCGAGGCCGGCCGCCGCCTGGTCGCGGCTTGTGGCGACCGCGACCAGGTCCAGCATGGGGTGCCCCACGAAGGAGACCGGTACCCCGGCCTGCTCGTAAAACGGCACCTCGAAGGGGAGGATCACCGCCATGTGGTCCACCAGGCGGGCGATCTTCCGCACCCGTCCCCGGCGCCAGGCCCAGATCTGGGGGCTGATGTAATAGAGCACCGGCACGCCGGCCCTCCTGGCGACCTTGGCCAGGCGCAGGTTGAAACCGGGATAGTCGATCAGGATCAAAAGGCTCGGCGGGTCGGTGAGGAGGATCTGTTTCAGTTTCAAAAACGCGGCGGCAATGACGTCGAAGTGCTTGAGCACCTCCACCAGACCCACCACGGCCATGTCGGCCGAATCCACCAGGGTTTCCACGCCTGACTCGCGCATGCGGGCACCGCCGATGCCGAGAAAGTGCAGGCTCGGGTCCAGTTTGCGGGCTTCGCGCGCCAGGTCGGCGCCATAGATGTCGCCGGACGCCTCGCCGGCCACGATCATGATGCGTCTGTCTTCTTTATCCAACCAGCGCCCCTTTGACCGCCTCCGCCACCTGGCGCACGGCGTCGTCCGGCATCTCCGGGTAGATGGGGAGCGACATGCAGCGGTTGGCCACATCCTCGGCAACTGGCAGGCTGACCCCGGCGCAGGCGGCTGCGAAGACATCCTGCTTGTGGAGCGGGATGGGGTAGTAGACGGCCGATGCGATCTGCTTTTCCGACAACCTGGCCATGACCTGTTCGCGCCGGTCGGTCAGCAGGGTGTACTGGTGATAGACATGTATCCCTTTACCGTCCTCGAACGGCACGGTCGCCACGTCCTTGAGCATGTCCGAGTAGAGGTGCGCCACCCGGCGGCGGCCGGTGTTGAACTGGTCGATGCGCTTGAGCTTGACCCGCAGGATGGCGGCCTGAATGTCGTCCAGGCGGCTGTTGAAGCCGATCACGCTGTGGTGGTAGCGCACCCGGCTGCCGTGATTACGCAGTACCCGGAGCTCGTCCGCAAGCTCCGGGGTGGCGCAGGTGACCAGGCCGCCGTCGCCGTAGCACCCCAGGTTCTTGCTGGGGAAGAAGCTGAAGCAGCCGAGGGAGCCGATGGAACCGGTCATGGCGTCGCCGGCGGCGGCACCGAAGGATTGGGCGCAGTCCTCGATCAGGAGCAGGTTGTGTCGTTCGCAGATGGCCTTGATGGCCGCCATGTCTGCCGGCTGGCCGAAGATGTGCACGGGAATGATTGCCCGGGTAGCGGGGGTGATGGCGGCCTCGATCAGGGCCGGGTCGATGTTGAAGGTCCGGGGATCGATATCCACGAACACCGGCGTCGCACCGGCGTAGCAGATGGCCTCGGCCGTGGCTATGAAGGTAAAGGGGGTGGTGATGACCTCGTCGCCGGGGCCGATGCCGGCCGCGACCACGGCCAGGTGCAGGGCGTCGGTGCCCGAGGCGCAAGCCACGGCGTGGGGTACGCCCAGGTAGGCGGCGGCTTCCTTTTCAAAGGCCTGGACATTTGGCCCGAGGATGAACTGGGTGCTCTCGATGGCCTCCAGCACCGCCGCGTCGATCTCTGCCTTGAGGTCGTGGTATTGGGTCTTCAGGTCAACCATGGGGATCATGATTTTGTCTCTCTTTTGGTATAAGTCCCCTCCCGCCTTGCGGGGGAGGGTTAGGGTGTAGGGTGGGCGGGGAAGCACCACGCCTAACGCAGTGGCGCTTCACCCTCCCCCTGCCCGCCTCCTTTAGGCCCATTGGGTCCGTCAAGGGAGGGGGAAATGTGCTTACCGCCTGCCCAGCGCCGTGTTGATCTCGAGTGCCGTTTCCAGAGCCATCCGGCCGTCGCGGCCGCTGACCTGGGGCCGGCTCCCTTCGCGGATGGCCGCGATGAACGACTCGATCTCGCTTTTCAGGGCATCCGCCTCGCCCAGCTCCCGCTCGTCCACCTTCACGTTGGGCACGCCGGGGAACAGTTCGCCGCTCCCCTTTTTGGCCACCAGTACCTTGCGGTTCTGGAAGTCGAGGGTGATGTAGGCATCCCGCTGGAAGATGCGCATCTTGCGCTCGCTCTTCAGGCTGATACGGCTGGCGGTGACGTTGGCCACGCAGCCGTTCTCGAACAGGATGCGGGCGTTGGCGATATCCTCCTCGCCGGTGAAGACCGGCGCGCCGATGGCATCGATGCGCTCCACCGGAGAGCCGACGATGTGCTGGATGATGTCGATGTCGTGGATCATCAGGTCGAGCACCACGTTGACGTCGGTGCCGCGCGGTTTGAAGGGGGCGATGCGCACCGACTCGATGAAGAGCGGCTCGGCCAGGACATCGCCCAGGGCCACCAGGGCGGGATTGAAGCGCTCCAGGTGGCCGACCTGGAAGACCACCTTTTTCTCGTCGGCAATGGCGATCAGTTCATCGGCCTCGGGGATGGTGACGGTGATCGGTTTTTCGATCAGTACGTGCACCCCGGCGGAGAGGAAATCCCTGGCGACCGCATGGTGAAACTGGGTTGGGACGACCACGCTGACCGCATCTACCCGGCCGATCAGTTCGCGGTGGTCACCATAGGGGGTCGTGCCAAGGGCCGAGGCAACCTGTGCCGCGCGGCCGGGGTCGCTGTCCACGACGCCGACCAGTTCCACGTCCGGGAGGGCGGCGTACTTCTGGGCGTGGAAGTTTCCCAGGTAGCCGACACCTATGACGGCTGCACGCAGGGCGCTCATCCGCGACAGATGCCGCGCTCGGAGCGCTCGATGAAGGTCAGCAGGTATTCCACTTCGCTGCAGCCGGGGATCTCGTGCCGGATGCGGGCAATGGCGTCGGCCTGTTTCAAATTGGCAAAGAACAGGGTTTTGTAGGCCTTTTTCAGGTTGCCTATGGCCTCGTCGGAGAAGCCGCGGCGTTTGAGGCCGATAAGGTTGAGGCCGCGCAATTTGGCGTCGCGCTTGCCGGACGTGGCGATCATGTAGGGGGGGATGTCCAGGCCGACCAGGGTCCCGCCCCCCAGCATGGCATGGGCACCGATGGTGCAGAACTGGTGCACAGCCACCAGACCGCCCAGGATGACATGGTCCTCGATGGTGACATGACCGGCCAGGGTGGCCACGTTGGCCATGACCACGTTGTTGCCGATGCGGCAGTCATGGGCCACGTGGGAGTAGGCCATGAACAGGTTGTTGCTGCCTATCACCGTTTCGGCGTGGCCGGTGACCGTGCCCCGGTGGATGGTGGCGAACTCGCGCACCATGTTGTTGTCGCCGAGGCGGGTCCAGGTTTCTTCGCCTCGGTATTTCAGGTCCTGGGGCGGTGCGCCCACCGAGGTCTGGTGGAAGATCTGGTTGTTTTCGCCGATCTCCGTCCAGTCGCCGATCACGGCGTGTGCGCCGATTCTGCTCCCCTTGCCGATGGATACCTGACGGCCTATGATGGCGTACGGTCCGATCTCCACGTCTGCCGCCAATTGTGCGCTTTCATCGATAATGGCGCTAGGATGTATCATGGGTTTCTCCCTGCTTCTTGTATGGAACTGCTTCTGTTCGCGTCAGGCCGCCTTGTCGGCAAAGGTGGCCTTGAGGTCCGCCTCGGTCACCAGGGTCTCGCCCACGTAGGCCTTGCCCTTCACCCCCCAGATGCCGCGGCGGTTTAAGGTCGTCTCGATCTCGATGCGCAACTGGTCGCCGGGAAAGACCGGTTTCCTGAACTTGGCATTGTCGATGGACATGAAGTAGCTGACCTTCTTGCGGGTCTCATCATCGGACGCCAGGTAGGCCATGATACCGGCAACCTGGGCCATGGCCTCGACGATCAGCACTCCCGGCATGACCGGGTGCCCGGGAAAGT
>DAIERH010000172.1 GCA_027346925.1 Geobacter sp. | reverse complement strand
AGCAAGGGATCGCCCACTTCCTGGCCCACCCGCTCTACGCCCAGAACGACAAGCTGGTGGTGGAGATCATCGAGAAGTCGCTGTTGCTCTTCTCGACCTTCGAGGTGAAAAACGGCTGCCGGGCTCGGCGCTTCAACGCCTTCACCAAGCGCCTGGTCTCGTCCCTCACGCGCGAGACCATCGAACGGCTGGCCGACCGGCACGATATCGCGCCCTACGGCGAGATCCCCTGGCAAAAGGGGATGGTGGGGGGCTCCGACGACCACGGCGGTCTGTTCATCGCCAGGGCGTACACCACCGCCTACCGGGGCAAATCCGTTGACGCCTTCCTGTCCGCCATCGGGGAAGGGGACTGCTGGGCCGACGGCGATGACGGCGGGCCGCTGACCATGGCCCACAGCCTGTACGGCATTGCCCACAGCTTCTACCGGGAGCGCTTCGGCGACCGTCGGAGCACCTCGACCCCCTTTGTCAGCGCCCTGTTGGACCGCTTCTTCAGCCTTGGCACGGACCGGGGCTCGTTCATCGAGAAGATCAGGCTGTTCATTCTCAAGAACTTGCCCGACTCCGGCAACCACAACGCCAGGAACTTCGAGGAGATCCTGGACCGCGAGGCGCGCAATCTGCTCAACGACGCGGCGTTTCTGGAGGGCATCAAGGGGCTCGGCCACAACCACAGGATATTTGCCGTGACCAGCCGACTGGCCAGCCGGCTGCTCTTCCACTACACCACCCGCCTCATGTCGCTGCCGCTCACTGCCGGTTTCTTCGACTACCTCAACACCATCGGCACCATCGGCCTGGTGCATGCCCTGATCTCCCCCTATTACCTGGCCTATCACCACCAGCACAAGGGCAAGGAACTGATCAGGGACATCAAGGGGACGTTCCCGGAGGTCGCCGGGCGGGAACAGCCGGAACGGATCGCCCTGTTCACCGATACCCTGGACGAGATCAACGGCGTGGCCATCACCATCAGGCGCCTGATCCGGACCGCCCGCGACCGGGGGGTGGAACTGACCGTCATCACCGCCGGAGATGCCGCCGAGGCGGCCGGGGATGGGGTGGTGAAATTCGCTTCGGTGGGGGATTTTGTCCTGCCCGAATACCCGGAGTTGAAGCTCAGCTTTCCGCCGATCCTGGACGTGATGGATTTCATCGAGCGCGAGGGGTTCACCCGCATCCACATCAGCACCCCCGGCACCGTGGGGCTCCTGGGATTGCTGGTCTCCCGGATGATGGACATCCCGGCAGCCGCCACGTACCACACCGACATACCCCAGTACGTGCGCAGCCTGACCAACGACGAGTTCCTTGAGCAGGCCGCCTGGAGCTACATGATCTGGTTCTACAACCAGATGGATGAGGTCATGGTCCCCTCCGCGGGCACCCGCGAACAACTGCTTTCACGGGGACTTCCGGCCGCAAGGATGAAGCCGCTCCCCCGCTGGGTGGACACGGAGCAGTTCTCCCCCGACTGGAGGATGCCCCACTACTGGGACAATCGCGGCCTGACAGGCCATGTGAAGCTCTTGTACGTGGGCCGCGTATCGCGGGAAAAGTCGCTGGAACTGCTGGCGGACGCCTTCCGCGAACTGGTGGATGAGGGCGCGGATGTGTCGCTTGCCATCATCGGCGATGGCCCCTATCGGGAAGAGATGGAGGCGAGCCTGAAGGGATACCCGGTACTGTTCGCCGGATACCTGCATGGCGAGGAGTTGCAGGCGGGCTATGCCTCGGCTGACCTGTTCGTGTTTCCCAGCGCAACCGATACCTTCGGCAACGTGGTCCTGGAGGCGCAGGCATCGGGCCTGGCGGTGATCGTTTCCGACCAGGGCGGTCCCCGGGAACTGATCGTCGAGGGAGAGACCGGGCTGGTGTTCCGCGCCGGGGACAGGGCCGAGCTGGCTGCCGCCATCGGGCGGCTGGCGCTCGATCGCCCCCGGCGCGGCGCCATGGGCCGGAACGCCCGCGGGTTCACCCTGGCCAAGGCGCCGGTTGCCGGAGAAATCTACAGCACCATCCTGCACGGCTCCGCCGGGGCGGAGTCGGCCGATGGCTATAGGCAGATGGAGAGTGCGGCATGCACATGAGGAGGCTGACATGACGTTCGCGGAAATCAAGGATATTGCCCGGGAGCGGGGCATCAGGATCGCGGGGGTGAAAAAGGTGGAGATCGTCAGGGCGATCCAGGCCCAGGAGGGGAACGAACCCTGCTTCGCTACCGGCAGGTCCGCGGAGTGCGGCCAGCCGCGCTGCCTGTGGATCGCGGCCTGCGACTGACCCCCCCAATCCCCCCTTATCAGGGGGGAAGCCGCTAAGCCTCCCCTGACAAGGGGAGGCTTGGAGGGGTTTGGCACGAAACGAACACTAGTGCCGTCTGACCAGCTCCAGGACGTAGATCACGATCTCGATGGCGATCAGGACGATGATGATCCATTCCAGGCGTGCGGCCCGCTTGGCATGTGAGAGGCCCGAGAAGACATCGGTCACGTCCAGCAGGGTTTCCGACTTGTGTTTGATCTCCTGGTAGCGCGGGTTCAGTTCGAACAGTTCCGCCATGGTGCGGTACAGCCTGTCCGCCTCGGCGTCGTCCCAGGTGATGTCCGGTTTGTCCAGCACCATGATATGGGCGATGGACGTGTACTTGAAGCTTAAGATCGATGACGCCAGTCTGGCCATGTCGCTGTCTGACAGATCCAGTTTTCCCTTCCCGAGATTTCCGATGAGCCCTTCCACCTCGTCCACGACCGCATCCACCCGCTCCTCGATCCGCTCCAGGGCCACCGACTTTGCAATCACAAAACAGATGATGTCGAGAAACGCCTGGTTATGGCTGGGCATGATTGCGCAGTCGTTGGTGATGGCAAGTCTGCGGCCGGGATCGATCTCCAGCCGGTATTCCTCGCGGAAGGGGAGCTGGGGGCGTTCACCCAGGTATTCGGCATGGTGCCTGATGCCGTCCAGAAAGCGGGCAACGATGTCAGCCGAGCAGTTAAGGAACACCACCCCGCCGAAGTAATACAGATAGACGAGTTCGTGGTCGTTGTCCGTTGCCTTTGCGAACGTAACCGGGTTGAGCTTCATGGGCTCCTCCCAGCGGTACCTGCGGCCAATGCCCAGCCGTGCCGCCAACCGGTTAAGGTCGAGTTCGCCGCCGACGACAAACGCGTTGAAGGTGTACAGGTCCATGATTGCTCATGCGGCCCTGGAGGGCGATTTCCGCATTTTCAGGAATTCCTGCTCAAGAATTCCTATCTCGCGCAGTTTCGGGTCTTGGGATGTGGAGAGCTTCTCCACCAGTTCCTCCCATTCGTGGCTGATAAAGGGCTCCTCGTGCCAGACCCCTCGCGGGTGCGCTGCCTGACGGGCGTGATTGATGTCCGACATCGGTCATGCCTCCTTTCCGTGGCTAAGTGTACCATCATACCAACGATCTTCAATCAGGGGCAACGCGCCGGCCAAGGCGGCAAGACAGGCATTCCAGGGCCTCGGCGTTTCACCGCGTGATGTTTCCGCGTTTCCATTATAAGGCCCGCTTGTTACAACGCCATGGCGCTTGTGGTGTGATTGTGCAACGAAACATCGTGCCGGGGCGGGGTAACGTTGCAGAACTTTTACCCGCGCGTCACGTGACCACAAACAATGAATGGTACATATGCTTACATAGATCAATCCACTGTCATCTTCGAGGCCAGGTATGAACAACACCGAACTATATTCAATGGACCCTGTCCGCGAACGGTTTAGAAATAAACTCCAACGGCTCATCGAAACCGATGATATGGAGGAGATAGCGGCTTTGGCCAGGGGGCTGACAAATATCGTTGACGGAATACGGCCACGGAACAAGCCGCGTATGCCCGCCAAAAAGCTTGTGTCATTCAACTGACCGGTTACTGCATATGCCGGGACCGTACGCGCATATCACGCTTGTCAACGAACTCAGGGACTCGGGCGGCCTTGACGCCCTGTTTTCGGACACACCGGCTGCCCCGGCGGCGCTCCGGGAGAACTTTCATTTTTGCGAACTGGGGTCCGTAAGCCCGGATTATCCCAACCTGGCGCCCGCTACCGGCCGCGCCGGGGAATGGGCCGATGCCATGCACTACCAGCACACCGGGGCAATGGTCCGGCGGGGGATCGAGCTTGTCAAGGCCCACCGCGGCGCCGGGAAAAACAAGATGCTGGCATGGCTTTTGGGGTACAGCGCCCATGTGGTGGCTGACGCCACGATCCACCCCATTGTCCGCTGCAAGGTGGGCGACTACTTTGAAAACAGGAAACAGCACCGGGTATGCGAGATGAACCAGGACGCCTATATTATTAGGCGGATGGGGCTGGGGGAGATCGGTGAATCCGGGTGCCTGAACGAACGTATGAAGGCGTGCGGCGATGCCGCGAACAAGGTGATGCTGGACCGGGATATCGCCGACCTCTGGAGCGCCATGCTTCGCGATGTTCACCCGGAGCTGTACGCGGCGAATCCGCCGGACATCCACGCATGGCAGGAAGGATTTTGCGTCATGGCCGCAGTGGGCCATGAAGATGGGTGCCACCTCTTCCCCCTGGCAAGGGTGATCGCCACCCGCAACGACTTGTCATACCCGGCCCATGACGGGACGGGCCGGCAGTTCATCGACCAACTTGATGTGCCTGTCGGCGCTCCACAGGACTATGATGCTATCTTCGGCAAGGCCGCCGGACATGTCGGCGAGGTCTGGGGGGTGGTTGCGCGGGGAGTCCTGACGGATGACACGGAGTACCGGTCGCTCCTGGGGGACTGGAACCTGGATACGGGGCTTGATGAAAACGGCAGGCTGGTGTACTGGGGGCAGGGATTACGCAAAAAGCAGGCTGAAAGCTATCAGGAACGCGAGTTGGCACGCGGCAACCATCCAGCCGTTCCTGAGCATCGACTTCATATCCACGGACTCGGCAAAACCGAGGGAACTGACCATGTTCGCACCGGGGAAGACGAAATTGTTCACCCTCGTCGCGACCACCAGGGCCAGTGACCAGGCAAGCATCGAGACGCCGTGCCTGGCGAGCAGCGGGTTGAACATCTCGTGGAGCAGCTTGAGGGTTGCCACCGTGGCGCCGCTGATCCCGAACGCGCCCAGAAACCCGCCGGTAATCACAATGGCCGGCTTGCCGCCGATCTCCATCATCGGCTTGATCAGCGTGTTCAGTGCCCCGAAGCCCCCTGCCTTGTCCACAAACAGGATAAACGGGTCCAGCAGCAGAAAGAGCAGAAACAGACCCACATTGCCCGCCATCCCCTTGATGACCAGCCTGAGAATCTCCTC
>DAIERH010000171.1 GCA_027346925.1 Geobacter sp. | reverse complement strand
TCAGGGAAGTGGTCAATGAAGTAGGTGTCGGATCACACTGGATATGGTAGCGGCTATGGACAGTCGCGAAACCCAGAACTTCAAAACGTTAGATGCTGCTTCAAGAAGTTTTGTGTATGTAACCTCACGGAATCAGGATAAAGATAATCAGTTGCCAACTTTATTTTTCAGTTGTGCTGTTCTTTTGGTGCTACCAGTTGCCAACTTTAATTTTCCTTGGTTTTTAGGCAGCTCCGTAACTCATTGAAATAATGATGTCGTCAGTAGCAAACTTTATTTTTTACATACACAATTAATTAATTTGTAATTGAATTTGAAAAATAAAGGTATCAACTGCAAAGGGGCCTCGTTAATGGCCCCTTTGCTCGTTAATCGGCGATTACTTTATGCCGAGAAGTTCCACATCGAATACGAGCGGTGCATTAGGGGGGACGGAACCCAGGATACCCTCTTCGCCGTAGGCAAGATTAGAGGGGCAAGACAGTTCGGCCTTGCCGCCGACCTTCATCATCTGCAAGCCTTCAGTCCAGCATTTGATGACGCGATCGAGCCGGAATTCCGCCGGTCTTCCGCTCTTATATGAGCTGTCGAATTCGCGCCCGTTCAACAAGGTGCCGCGATAATTGACCCTTACCGTATCGGTAGGTCCCGGATTGGCTCCGGTACCTTCCCTAAGAGAGGTGTACTCCAGACCGGAATTGGTTTTGACGGTTCCCGCGGCAAAAGCTGACGTTGCGAGGCAGACAAGGATGGCGGCAATAAATTTGTGCATGTAAATCCCCCTATTATGAGCTTATCGACTGTTTAATACAGTACCCGGGCCGAAGGATATCACCCGTTGCGTCTCGATGGCAATAGGCTTCGACAACAATATTATTCGCATACAACGGGAATCGCGGGGACTGAGTCGCTTGACTCATCATATTGCCCACCCCAATTCAACACGTAACTATTCATTTTGCGCACCCATGTTCAATCTATTCCAATAAAACTCGCGGCAATACAGTCTGTTACATATGTGGCACTGCTGTTGCGTATCTTCACCGCGGGTCAGGTGCCAGCCGGACCGGTCGATTCGAATGAGTATTTTATTGACGGAGAGGAGCGGTACATGGGAAAAATGACAGAAAATCCCCGTTACAATGTCATCTCCATGAGGATCAGCGAAACAGAGCATGAGTATCTGAAGGAGATCATGGTGAAGACCAACAAGAGCGTTTCGGACATCATGCGGGAAGCCATGAGGGGTTTTGCCAAGCGTTACGGCCATGAGGAGCAGAATCGCACGACGTCGTGATCGGTTGAGAGAGCAGGAAACGCGGAACCGTTTTTACCATCGGCAGACCTTTAAACATCGATCACAATCTCGCCGTTTATTTGTGCAGATGTCTTTTTGATGGCCAATTAGCGGGCACCATCGTGCCCTTTGCCTCCCCTCGGAACGGGGCTCTGCCGCAATTCCGGCGGGATAGCCGCCCCAAACGCCTTGGCATGCAATATGTAATTGTCCCGGCATGCGGAAATTCCCGGGGCCTTTGTGACTTTGCGGTTATGAACTGCCGAATTCAGGTTGAATGGGGTAGAGAGGCATGGAACCATCACTGGAAAGCGTGGAAAGGGGCGACGCCGGATCGGGCGGAACCTTTGGCAAGGCCAGTTCGGATCTCCGGAAAAACGGCATCAACCGCTATGTCCTGACCATGCGGGGAAAGTTGGAGCCGGGCTGGGTGGGGCGCCTGTGTACCTGCCTCGGCAGGCAGGAGATCAACATCGTGCGGGGCAATGCCGCCAAGGTATCGTCCTCTGAATGGTCGTCCCTGTTCGACCTGGCGTTCCCCAAAACAGTGCACGACCCCGCGGCCATGGATTTCATCGCCTTGATGCGCGAGGAGCGCACCTGTCACATGGGGGCCTCGCTGGTGCTGTACGACTTTGTCCTGGAGCAAACGGAGAAATACGGGGGGAGCCTGTACGTGGAGGTGACCGGCCAGGACCGGGTCGGTTTTCTCTCCTCGATCCTGAACACCTTCAGCCTGTTCTCCCTCTTTCCAACGGAGATGGTGGTGGAAACGAAACATGACAAGGTGTTCGACCGTTTCTGGCTCAAGGCAATGGCGGGGATGCCCCCCTCCGAGGCGGCCGCGGCCGCCCTGGGTGACACCCTGAAGGCCTACACCCGAAAGAGCGGCGGGAACGCCTGATAGCCGGATACGAACAGGCAAACACAACGGCCCGGAGCAATTGCTTCGGGCCGTTGCCTCACAGCATCTTCCGCAAATACTGGCCGGTATGGGACCTGGTGACCTTGGCCACCTGCTCCGGGGTGCCGCAGGCCACGATCTCGCCCCCCCGGTCGCCTCCTTCCGGCCCCAGGTCGATGAGCCAGTCGGCGGTCTTGATCACGTCCAGATTGTGCTCGATGATGACCACGGTGTTGCCGCTGTCCACCAGGCGCTGGATCACCTCCAAGAGCTTCCTGATGTCCTCGAAGTGCAGGCCGGTGGTGGGTTCGTCAAGGATGTAGATGGTGCGGCCGGTGGCGCGCTTGGAGAGCTCCTTGGCCAGCTTGACCCGCTGGGCCTCGCCCCCGGACAGGGTGGTGGCCGACTGCCCCAGGGTGATGTATCCCAATCCCACCTCCTCCAGGGTCTGCAGCTTGTTCCTGATGCGGGGGATGGCGCCCATGAACTCCAGGGTCTGGGACACGGTCATGTCCAGGACCTCGGCGATGGATTTCCCCTTGTAGTGCACCTCCAGGGTCTCCCGGTTGTAGCGGGCACCCTTGCAGACCTCGCATTCCACGTACACGTCCGGCAGGAAGTGCATCTCGATCTTGATGATGCCGTCCCCGGAACAGGCCTCGCAGCGCCCCCCCTTGACGTTGAACGAGTAGCGCCCCGGCTTGTAGCCGCGCAACTTGGATTCGGGCAGGTTGGAGAACAGGTCGCGGATGTCGCCGAACACGCCGGTGTAGGTGGCCGGGTTGGAGCGGGGGGTGCGGCCGATGGGGGACTGGTCGATGTTGATCACTTTGTCCAGGTGCTCCAGCCCCCGCACGTCCCTGACTGCGCCGGCCTTTTCCCGGCTTCTGTACAGCCGCTGGCTGAGCACCTTGTGCAGGGTGTCGATCACCAGGGTGGACTTGCCCGAGCCGGAGACGCCGGTCACGCAGGTCATGACCCCCAGCGGGATCTCCACGTCCACCCCCTTCAGGTTGTTCTCCGAGGCGCCGATGATCCTGAGATGACGGGTGGCCTTGCGCCGTTTTGCCGGAACCGGGATGGTCAGTTCGCCGGAAAGGTACCTGCCGGTCAGGGATGCGGGATTGCGCATCACCTCGGCCGGCGTGCCCTGGGCCACCACACAGCCTCCGTGCACCCCGGCCCCGGGCCCCATGTCGAGTAGAAAGTCCGCCTCCAGGATGGTCTCCTCGTCGTGCTCCACCACCAGCACGGTGTTGCCCAGGTCCCTGAGCCGCTTCAGGGTGGCCAGCAGCCGGGAGTTGTCCCGCTGGTGCAGGCCGATGGAGGGCTCGTCCAGGATGTAGAGCACCCCCACCAGGGATGAGCCGATCTGGGTCGCCAGGCGGATGCGCTGTCCCTCCCCGCCGGACAGGGTCCCCGAGGTGCGGTCCAGGGAGAGGTAGTCCAGCCCCACGTTGACCAGGAAGGAGAGCCGCTCCCGGATCTCCTTGAGGATGCGCCGGGCGATCTCCTTTTCCTTGTCGGTGAGTGCCAGCCCCTCGAAGAAGGCCAGGCAATCCCGTATGGAGAGGGCGGTCACGTCCCGGATGGTGTGACCCCCCACCAGCACGTGCAGCGCCTCGGGCCTGAGCCTGGCCCCCTGGCAGGTGGGACAGGGCATGACGTTCATGTATTTTTCCAGGTCCTCCCGGGCCGCGTCCGATTCGGTTTCCCGCCAGCGTCGCTCCAGGTTGTTCAGCACCCCCTCGAACTCCTTCTGGTAGGTGTGGCGTCTGCCGCCGTCCTCCTCCCACCAGAACTCGATCTTCTCACCCTTGGACCCGTTCAGGATTACGTCGCGGACCTGCTCGGGCAGATCCTTGAACGGCTTGCGGATGTCGAACTTGTACGCCTTGGCCAGGGCATCCAGGATCAGGTGAAACCAGCCGGACAGCCGTTTTTCCCACGGCGCGATGGCCCCCTCCCTGAGGGACAGCTCCGGGTTGGGGATCACCAGGTCGGCGTCGAAGTACATGCGGGTGCCGAGGCCGGTGCAGTCCGGACAGGCGCCGTGGGGGTTGTTGAAGGAGAACAGGCGCGGGGTGATCTCCTGGTAGGAGATGCCGCACTCGATGCAGGCCAGTTTCTCGGAGAAGATGAGGGTTTGGGGCTTGGGGCTTTTTTTACCTCCTTCCTCCTCCGGTTCGTCCGTGGCAGGCCGGACCACCTCCACCTTCACCACCCCTTCGGCATGGCGCAGGGCGGTCTCCAGGGAGTCGGCCAGGCGCCGCTGCACCCCCTCCTTGACCACGATCCGGTCCACCACGATGTCGATGTCGTGTTTTTTCTTCTTGTCCAGCTCGATCTCGTCGGCCAGTTCGCGCATCTGGCCATCCACGATCACGCGGATGAACCCCTCCTTGCGCAGCTGCTGGAGTTCCTTCCGGTACTCCCCCTTGCGGCCGCGGATCATGGGGGCCAGCAGGGTCAGCTTGCTGGCCGAGGGGAGGGCCATGAGCTGGTCCACCATCTGGGAGACGGTCTGGGAGGTGATCTCCCTGCCGCAGTTGGTGCAGTGGGGGTGGCCGATGCGGGCGAACAGGAGGCGCAGGTAGTCGTAGATCTCGGTCACGGTGCCGACGGTGGAGCGGGGGTTCTTGCTGGTGGTCTTCTGTTCGATGGAGATGGCCGGGGAGAGCCCCTCGATGGACTCCACGTCCGGTTTTTCCATCTGCTCCAGGAACTGGCGGGCATAGGCGGAGAGGGACTCCACGTAGCGGCGCTGTCCTTCCGCGTATATGGTGTCGAAGGCCAGGGTGGACTTGCCGGAGCCGGAGATGCCGGTGATGACGACGAGTTGATCCCGGGGGATCTCCACGTCGATGCACTTGAGGTTGTGCTCGCAGGCGCCTTTGATGATGATCTTGTCGTGGGGCATGGTTCTTTCTTCCGGATGACGAACAGGTAATTTTTCGGTTGATCGAACTAATTAGCTTATCCGCATCTCCGGCCGAATGCAAGAGGCACGGCAAACGTGATGAGCGCGTAGCCGCTGCGCTCGGCACGTCATCTTCCTCCCCTCGCCAACCACGCAAAGATCCACACAACAGCGGAAGCCTGCGGCATGGGGCCT
>DAIERH010000170.1 GCA_027346925.1 Geobacter sp. | reverse complement strand
TCCTGTTCATCCCTGTAAATTTTGCCTTCCGTTTTTCCTCCGTGCCCCTGTGTCTCTGTGGCAAAACTATTCGAGGTCGTGAACATATGAAAAAGATCGCCCCATCCATCCTTTCGGCCGACTTTTCCCGTCTCGGCGATGAGATCCGTGCCGTGGAGGCAGCCGGTGCCGACTACATCCACATCGATGTGATGGACGGTCATTTCGTCCCCAACATCACCATCGGCCCGCTGGTGGTGGAGGCTGCCCGGCACGTGACCAGCCTGCCGTTGGACGTGCACCTGATGATCGAGAACCCGGACAGCTATATCCCCGAGTTTGCCGCTGGCGGGGCCGACATCATCGTGGTGCATGCCGAGGCGGTCCGTCACCTGCATCGCACCGTCCAACTGATCAAATCCCTGGGAAAGCGGGCCGGCGTTGCACTCAATCCGGCCACACCGCTCAATAGCCTGGAGTATGTGCTCGACGACCTGGACTTGGTGCTGCTGATGACCGTCAATCCCGGCTTCGGGGGCCAGGGCTTTATCGACGCCTGCCTGCCCAAGATCCAGGCCCTGCGGGCCATGCTGGACCGGCGGGGCTGCGAGGCGGAACTGGAGGTGGACGGCGGCGTCAAGACCGCCAACATCGCCCGCATCGCCCATGCCGGGGCCGATGTCTTCGTGGCCGGAAGCGCCGTATTCGGCAGCACCGATTACGCAGCCACCATAACGGAACTGAAGCGCCTGGCCCACGAACCGCTGCTCTGACCCCCCAAAACGGCATCGACATGTAGGCAGGGGGACACTGTTTTAGAAATTGTGTTTATCTACGAATTGGAGTAGATTTACCGACCATGTCAGACAGCGTGCTCATCATTGATGACTCGGATGCGGTCCGGGAGCGGATCATCAGGACCCTGGAGTCCTTTGACCTCTTTGCCCGTTTCTACGAGGCCGAAGACGGTCTTGAGGGGTTCAAGAAACTGCTCTCCTCGCCGGTGGACATCATCCTGTGCGACCTGGAGATGCCGCGCATCGACGGTTTCAAATTCCTGAGCATGCTCAAGTCGCGGCCCGACCTGCAGGATGTGCCGGTGATCATGCTGACCGGCATGAACGAGCGGGAGCTGAAGATCAAGGGGCTCGAACAGGGGGCCAGCGACTACATCACCAAGCCGTTCGACCCCGAGGAACTGGTGGCGCGGGTCAAGGTACACCTCAAGATCAAGCATCTGCAGGACGACCTGAAGCGTTCCAATGAACTCCTTCTGGAGCTTTCCAATACCGATCACCTGACCGGCCTGTTCAACCGCCGCTACCTGATGGAGGCGCTGGAAAAGGAGCTTCAGCGCTGCATCCGCAAGAACGGCTGCATGTCGCTGATCATCCTGGACATCGACCACTTCAAGGGGGTCAACGACACCCATGGCCATCTGCAGGGTGACGTGGTGTTGCAAAAGGTGGCCCTGAGCATGCAGAAGGAGTTGCGCAGCTACGATATCGCCGCCCGTTACGGCGGCGAGGAATTCGTGGCCGTGCTGCCTGACTCCACCCACAAGGAGGCGATGTTCGTGGCCGACCGGGTGCGCCTGTCGATTCAGGGGATCAAATTCAGCGGGGCCCTGGCGCCACTCTCCATCACGGTCAGCCTGGGGGTGGCCACGTTCCCATCTCCCAACTGCGCCACGGTGGACGAATTCATCAAACTGGCCGACGACGCCCTCTACCTGGCCAAGGCCAACGGCCGCAACCGGGTGGAGTTTATCGAATAGCAACATGGGGTACGACATAGTATGGAACTCACGTCTGAAGAACAATGCCTGATCGCCGAATTCAGGAAACTGTCCCCGTCCGTCAGGGACGAACTGCTGGCGTACGCCGCCTCGCTGCTGCGGCGGTCCGGGCCTGAGGCCAGCACTGAAACGGAATCCGCTCCGAACCAGTGCCGCTTGAAAGAAGCCGAGCAACGGCCGGAGACGGAAAAGACCCCCTTCTTTACCGAATAGCCCTCCCGGCCCGCTCCGTATGGCGCCACGCGCGGCCGTAGCTGATACCCGGCATCAGCACGGGCGTGGTGGCGTTTTCGTTTATTCTTTCCTTCGAATGCCGTCCCGCCGAACCGGGAAGCCTTCGAAGCGCCCTGCGAGGAATGTACATGAAACGTCTTGCCTGCTACACGCTTCTCTCCATTGCCCTGATCATGGCCGCCATCCGCCCGTCAGCGGCCGAACCATTCAAGAAACTGAGCAAACCGCCGCTTTCCGAGCGCTGGTTCGGCATCTACGTGGACAAGGACCGGGTCGGCTTCTACCGGCAAAACATTACCGAGACCCCCGAGGGATACCGGATGGAGGGGGACGGCAGCGTACGCATGAACGTGATGGGCTTCTCCAAGGTGGCCTCGTCGCGTGAAGTTTACCTGGTGGATAAAAACCTGGCCCTGCGCTCCTTCGAGGTGGAGCAGACCATCAACGGCACCCTCTCCCGCCTCAAGGGCCAGGTTTACGACACCACCATGCGGATCAAGAACGAGAGCAACGGCAAGGTAACGGAAAAACAGTTCAGGTTCAGGGGGGAGGTCTATCCCGGCCCGGCCCTCAACCTCTACCCGATGATGCGGGAGATCATCCCCGGCCGGGTTCACAGGATCGTGACCTTTGACCCGGAAGAGGTCAAGCTCAAGGAGGTCACCATTACCGTGCTGGGCGAAGAGCGTTCGCCAGACGGCCAAGCGGGCCTGAAACTGCGCAACACCCTTTACCCCTTTGTCAACAACGATATCTGGATGGATGCCAACGGCAACACCCTCATGGAAACGGTACGCGAGGGACTGGTGACGACCAGGGCCGAAGACCCCAAGGCGCTTGGAGCCTTTGTGGGGAACGTGGCGCTGTCCAAGAAGGACCTGATCTACGATTTCAGCCTGGTACGGGCCGAGCCACCCATCAAGGAGTTGAAGAAGCTGACCGGCCTGACGGTGGAGGTGAGCGGCTGGAACGATGCCCTGCCGCTGTTGCAGGAGGGTGGGCAGGTCGTGGAGAAGAGCGGGGCGGGCCACATCATCATCAAGACCGGCACCGCCCTGCCGGCTGCCCCTGCGGCCGCCCCCGCCGGGCCACGGCAAGAATATCTGATGCCGGCCGACAAGATCGAGTCCGATGCCCCGCAGATCGTGGCCAAGGCCAAGGAACTGGCAACCGGCAGGAAGGACCGCGAGGACATCGTCCGGATGCTCGCATCATGGACGGCCGACTGGCTGCGGAACACCGTGGATGACGGCGGCAGCGCCCTGGCGAGTTTCACGTCCCGTACCGGCAACTGCCAGACCCATGCCCGCCTCTATACCGCCCTGGCCCGTGCGGCCGGCATCCCCACCCGCTTTGTCTCGGGTCTGGTCTACCAGGAGGGGAAGGGGTTCCTCTACCACAGCTGGGCCGAAAGCCTCGTCAATGGGCGCTGGGTCAGCGTCGACCCGACCTACGACCAGGTACCCGCCGACCCGACCCACCTCAAGTTCTTTGAAGGGCAGAGGCCGGAAGACATGGCGCCGATCATAGCCATCATCGGCAGGATCAAGATCGCCGTGCTGGAGACGAAATACAACTGATGTCCGACGATCCCGCGATCAACGAAAAAGGGCAGAAGACCCCGGTCTTCTGCCCTTTTTCTGAATCACCCGTTTTTTATTGTTGTAACCATTGGCGGGTGACCTCTGTCTAATTCGTGTCCATCCGGCAACTCCGGACAAGGCACTCTACTCTACTGTGCTGACAATTTGTAATCAGCCCATTACGGAGACGTCATGACCACTCTTTCAAAACAGGAACCCGAGGGCAACGGCAAGCTGGAGCCCCCTCGTTCCGACGAATTGCGGCGGCGCCGGCGGTTCCTGTTGCCGCTGCTCGCCCTGCTGGCAGTGGGGATATGCGGCGTCGCGTGCAAGGCAAATCCCCAGGACGCAAAACAGGCGCAGAAAAGCCCCCCCCCGGCCATACCGGTAGTCGCCGTGGCGGCCAGAAAGGGGGACATGGGGGTCTATCTCACCGGGCTCGGCAATGTCACCCCGCTCAACACCGTCACGGTCAAGAGCCGTGTTGACGGGCAACTCATGGAGGTACGCTTCCGGGAGGGACAGAACGTCAACCGCGGCGACCTGCTGGCGGTGATCGATCCCCGTCCGTTCCAGGTGCAGCTGACCCAGGCCGAGGGACAAATGGCCCACGACCGGGAGCAATTGAACAATGCCCGCCTCGATCTCCAGCGCTACAAACAGCTCTGGCAGCAGGACTCCATCCCCAAGCAGCAGTACGACACCCAGGAGGCCCTGGTCCGGCAGCTTGAGGGCTCGGTCAAGGTGGACCAGGGGCAGATCGACAGCGCCAAACTGCAACTGGTCTACTCCCGGATCACCGCGCCGATCAGCGGCCGGGTCGGGTTGCGCCAGGTGGACCCGGGCAACATCATCCATGCCACGGATACCACCGGGCTGGTGGTGATTACCCAATTGCAGCCGATCTCGGTCGTGTTCCCGATCCCCGAGGACAGCCTGCCCCAGGTCATGGCCAGGCTCGGAAAAGGGGCGCGCCTGAAAGTGGATGCCTTTGACCGGGAGCAGAAACAGCGCCTGGCCTGCGGGACGCTCCTTACCGTGGACAACCAGATCGATCCGACCACCGGCACGGTCAAGTTCAGGGCTGTTTTCCCCAATGCCCGCAATGAACTCTTCCCCAACCAGTTCGTCAACGCCAGTCTGCTCCTGGAGACCCGGCACGACACCGTCATCGTGCCCACCGCCGCCATCCAGCGCGGCCCCCAGGGGACTTTCGTCTACGTGGTCAAGACCGACAAGAGCGTGGCCCTGCGCCCGGTCACCATCGGCGCCGGCCAGGGGGGGGACACCGAGGTGGCCAGCGGTTTGGCCCCCGGCGAGCTGGTGGTTGCGGACGGTGCGGAACGGCTGCGGGAAGGGAGCAGGGTGGAGGTGAAGGCACCGGCGGGCGGACAGCGGAGCCCGGGTAGCGGTCCGAATCCGACAGTTCAGACTAGTCGGACAAGTCAGACGAAGTAATGAACATCTCCCGCCCCTTCATCGAACGCCCCGTGGCCACCACCCTGCTGATGATCGCCATCATCCTGGCAGGCGCCGTGGCCTACAAGCAGCTGCCGGTCTCGGCCCTGCCCCAGGTGGACTACCCCACCATCCAGGTGCGCACCTTCTATCCCGGCGCCAGCCCGGACGTGATGGCCTCCTCCGTGACCGCCCCCCTGGAGCGGCAGTTCGGCCAGATGCCCGGCCTTACCCAGATGACCTCGGCCAGTTCCGGCGGCAGTTCGATCATCACCCTGCAGTTCAGCCTGGACCTCTCCCTGGACGTGGCCGAGCAGCAGGTC
>DAIERH010000016.1 GCA_027346925.1 Geobacter sp. | reverse complement strand
GGGCAGCGCCTGAGCTGTCTGTTGAGCGAGCCGGACGATGGGATTGCGGTTTTTACTTCCCCGATAGGAGCGTCCGCTCCCACCCGTGAATGGCACCGGATAAGCCATGATATCAATGGCAGGCGCAAAGATGGCGCTATCTTTCCCATGGATTTTTCCGTGAGCAGGGTGTATCTGGGGGGAGAAGCGGCTTTTATCGGGATTGTTCGCGATACCACTGAGCGCAAACAGATCGAAGCAGCCATGATCGAAAAACAGTATCAACTGGCCGAACTCAATCTCTCTCTCGAAGAGCGTGTCGCGGCAACCGTGAAAGAACTGCGGGAGAAGGACAGGATACTGATCCAGCAAAGCCGCCTGGCAGCCATGGGAGAGTTGATCAACAATATCGCCCACCAGTGGAGGCAGCCGTTGAACACACTGGGGATGCTCATCCAGCGCCTGCCGCTTTTCTACGAAATGGGAGGGTTCAACAAGGAGTTTCTCGATTCCAGCGCGGCCAAGGCCATGAAGCTGGTTCAACAGCTCTCCCGGACAATCGATGACTTCGGAGGGTTCTTCAAGCCCGACAGGGAGAAGGGCAACTTCTCGGTCAATCAGGCCGTCAGCCGTGCCATCGATCTCGTTAAAGAGAGCCTAACGGACCAGAAGATCAGCCTGGACATAAACCTGCGGGGCGACCCGCACATCAACGGGTTTAAAAACGAATATTCCCAGGTGATCCTGGTCATGCTGCTGAACGCCAGGGACATATTGACGGAACGCAAGATCGACAATCCCGTCATCAGGGTGTCGTCCTTGTCGGAAAACAATGGGTCCGTTGTGGTCATTGCCGATAACGGGGGGGGCATCCGTGGGGATATCCTGGACAAGATATTCGACCCTTATTTTACCACCAAGGGTCCGGACATGGGGATGGGGATAGGGCTGTTCATGGCAAAGAGCATCATCGAAAAAAGCATGAACGGCAGGATTACGGTGCGTAACACCCACGATGGCGCTGAGTTCAGGATAGAAGTCTGATCCGGAACACGCTCCTCTCCACAGCCCTCCCTCAGACCACGCGGATGATGAATTCGGGACAGGCGGCGCCGCAGTAGCCGCACAGGATGCAGGCGGCATCGTCCACAACGGCCTTTCCAGCCGGCATTGACAGCGCCTGGCTGCCGCAGGTCTCGACGCAGCGACCGCACCCCTTGCAGAATTGTTCCATGATCCGCAGCCGGCGACGCCGGCTTTCAAGTTTTGTCCAAAGTTCCTCGTCCATGGTCCCGTGTTCGAAAAAGGCGATGTTGGCGTCGATCTCCTGTTCCGAAAGCATGCCGATTGCCACCCCATGGACGCTGGCGAGCCCCGCCACATAGGCCAGGCTCTGGCGTGCCTCGGAGATCAGGTTTCCACCCGCCAGGGCCTTCATGGCGTATACCCCTTGCCCGGATCGGGCACAGACGGCAATCGCCCCGGCCATGTCCGCGGCAGAACCATCAAGGATTCCCATGCCGGTCCTGTTGATCATCGGATGGATCACCTCGATCTCGGGATGAAGGGCTGCCTTGCGGAAGGCCGCGATGTAGTGGGACGAGAGCCCCACATGGCCGATCTTTCCCTCTTCCTTCATCATGAGGAGTTCTTCCAGTACCGCGGCGCGCTCGGTAAAGGGGTCGGCGATGCGGGCGCCATGGAGATGGACGATGTCGAGCCGATCCCGTTTGAGTTCACGAAGCGCCTCTTCCACATGGAGACGGGCACCGGCCGCGTCGGCGGCATGGGTCTTGGAGGCGATCGTGACCTGCTCCTGCCAGCCCTCCAAACCTGCCCTGATATGGGGATAGGTCTTGTAGAGGGCCGCCGTGTCGAGCATGGTGATTCCCCGCTCCAAGGCGTGGCGGATCAGTCTGCCCCCGTCCGCGGGGGAGAGGCCGGCCTGTAACGGACCCAGGGGAAGGGTGCCGAAGATGAGAGGGAATATAGTTATACCGCTGCTGCCGAGTTGAATCTGTTTCATGATCTATGTATCCTCCGGTATTTTTTTGTGGGGGCAGGAGCAGGCAGCAGAGCCCGTTGCGGCGCAAAGGGGCGATCATCCCATGGCCAGCAGCATGGGGTAATGTGGGGCTGCCAGCACTCCCCATTCCATTTTCCTAGCCCTTGCCGTTATAATGTAATAAGAAGCGAGCAGTGTGTAAACAGGAAACAACGGTGGTCGTGGGAGGTAACCGAAATGTTTGTCTATACGATTTCTTTGCTGGCGGTGCTGGCTGCGGCCTTTGCGTTCCAGTACCGGAAATACAGACATACCCATCGTTTGGGTGGGCCCAGGTGAAAGGGAGGAGGCGAACGGCGTGCCTCCTTTCTTTTTCATTTTTCATAATAAAGAGGAGTGTCCGGTCTTGTTTCCGATTTTTTCTGCTGACAGAGGTGCAAATTACTGATAAAAACAAATTTACCTTGATGTGACGGACAGTTATCAATAATTAGGGACCGCCATCCGAGCCGACGCATAAACCATGTATGAACGGTATCGGAGAGGGACGGCGTTCGGCGCGACTCTGTGATAATCCTGCAAGGAGCCGAGATGAAAGACCTCTTTTGGCGACCGATCAGCGTTGACAGCATCGATCCTGCCTGTTTTCCGCATGTTGCATTGTATATCAAGAGCGGCGGAAATTACGTCCTTTACAAGGATCAGGAAAGGATGTTCACCGAAAACGACCAGCGCCGTCTGGAGAACAGTTTCACGGAGTTCCTGTATGTCAGGAGCGGCGACATGGAGGAGGTCAACGGTTACCTGGAGAGAAACCTCACGGACATGCTTGCCAGGGAGGATATCAGCGGTACTGCCAAGGGAAGGATTCTCTATCAGACCTCGATCAACTTTGTCATGGACGTGTTCGAGTCGCCGGAGCTGGCGGCAAACTTTGAGCGTTGCCGCAAATTGATCAGGCATATGATGCAGTATGTGGCGACCGAAGAACATGCGCTTGAACCGCTCCAAAGCATTGTGGCCCATAACTTCTACATCTTTGCCCACAGCGTGCAGGTAACGGCCCTGAACCTGCTGGTCCATGAGAAACTGTTCAACGTGTCAGCCGACGAGATGACCGACGTGGGGATCGGTTCTCTCCTGCACGACTTCGGCATGATCTTCATATCCGATGATATCCTGGATAAACCGGACGTTCTCTCGGAGGTGGAGTACTACAAGGTCAAACAACACCCCCAAAAGGGGTATGACTTTTTGGAAAACACCGGGCTATTCAGTGAAGTGGCGCTTACGATCGTCCTGCACCACCACGAGCGGTTCGACGGCAACGGCTATCCCGACGGAATCATGGGGAGCGACATCCCCCGCAGCGCCCAGCTATCGGCAATCTGCGATGTCTACAGTGCCCTGACTACCGAGCGGCCGTACCGTAAGCCATCGTTGCCCACGGAGGCGCTCGGGATGATGTACGCAGCGGCCCGGAGCGGCTCTTTCAACAGCGAATTGTTCGATGGATTTGCAGAGATTATCACCACCCTGAAAGGCGTATCGAATCAGGAACGCATTCTGCTGCTGACGCAAAAAGCGCCACAGGACTATGCCGGAGAGACGATACTCAAACGCCCCGATCCGCACTACCTTGGTTCCTTCTGAATGGGCTTGGCGCCGGAGGAGGCATAAGCCAGATCATTTGACAGCAGCATGTTGCAGCAACGGTATTTTTCCATCTGAAGTCAGAGGAACGCAGCCATGTCGCCCCTGTTAACCATCCAATACACGTTCAATTTTCGTAACGACGAGATAAGAGAAATACTCCTGCAACTCGACGAAGATACGCTCACCCTCCTCCCCGTGGGGAAGCATGCCCCCCCGCCATGGGCGGATCTGAGCTTACATACATGCAAGGGGTGCCCGCTTGATCCCGCGCTCCAGCCCCATTGCCCGGTTGCCACACAACTGGGCGAGGTCGTTGAGATCTTCCATGAACATAATTCCTACGATGATGTAACGGTTGAGGTTGTTGACAGCAGGCGCCGCTACCTCAAGGAAACGTCACTCCAGGAGGGCCTCGGTTCCCTGATAGGGGTCATCATGGCGACGGGTGGTTGCCCGGTTCTGGCCCCCTTACGGCCAATGGTACGTTTTCACCTTCCTTTTGCCACGATGGAGGAAACCGAATTCCGCATGATTTCAATGTATTTGGTTGCCCAATATCTCCGTGGTAAAAAAGGGGGGCAACCCGATTGGACCCTTGATGGCTTGCAAGCGATTTACGACGGCGTTCGGGATGTCAACCAGTCCTTTGCCAAACGGATACGCGCGGCGTCACGGAATGATGTCGGCATAAACGCCATTGTCATCCTTGATTGTTTTGCCAAGGCCATACCCTTTGCCATTCGAACTCTGATGAAAGATTACGAGAAGTACTTCGATGAGTATTCCAGCTAGCCATAATGGCAGTTGCTGTTTGCGCCGTGGGGTGTGCAGCTTTCCGATTGATTGAAAATGTACACTGCGCCCGGAAAGCCCGTAATTTTGGGGCATATCCCCGAAGCTGCCGGGGGGCCGTCAAACGGACGTCATCCGGTCGAGAAGCTCCCAGTTTGTTTTGGCGGCTGTCGTGGTTGCGATCCCCAATTGTTTCTGGATGGACTGGACGTAACGGCCGATCCGTTCCTGGTCTGATTTCTGGATCTGGATGAAACGGTGTCCGCAGATCAATTCATCATTCTCCAGCTTGTGCCAGACAGTTTCCGCCAGGGTGCAGATCGGTGGAAGGCCGTCATCGAAATCGAAAAAAAACAGGGAAAGCGGTAAAGGCAGGGTCGTTGCTCCCGTTGAGAGGCGAATGCCGCCGATGCTCAGATTGACGGGGGTATCACGAAGTACGACCGCAGGAGGCAAACCCTTCGATTTCATGTACTCCACGATACGTTTCCACTCCTTTCTCAGCAAGGTGAGGGACACGTCCCGCCGCAAGTTGAAGAGCTTGACTGCGGTATCGATCCGGGGGGCGCGTCTGCGTTGGAACAACTCCAGGTTGCCGCGCAGCTGAAGTTGGAAGATGTTGCCGGCAATGACCCTGATCAGATCCCCTATCACCTGGATGCCGTTACCCAACGATTCGCTGGTGAGTTTGTAACTCGTTTTTTCCGCGGCACCAAGAGGGTCGTGATCGACAGGGTAGGGGATATGCAACTCGATCATGTCACCATGGCGGGCAACGACATAGCCGCTCAAGGACTCAAAATGCTCCCTCTCCCTATCTTCCGACATGTTGATCAGGGTCGCCTTTTGCCTGATGGCAAAATATCGGCTGTAATCGGTCTGCTGGGAATTCATGTAATTTGCCGCCGCCTTGTGGATTCGGGTGTGCTCGTGAAAAATTGAGTGCAATTTTAAATAATACATCAATGGCAGGGCAAATGCCAGCCTTTGGAACGGATATCCATGACATCCGGATGGGCCAAGCGCATGCCATAGGGGTGAAAACAGGGCGTTCAACATGGACAAGAGGGCGCCGGTATCGGCCGTTGACAGCCGCCTGTCCGACTGCTACCCTGGTTCTCTCCGGTACGGATGAGGGACAAACAACATGCAAAGGAGCGGCTAGCCATGAGTGATACCGCCACCATAGTCATCCTGGACGGTTATACCATCAACCCCGGCGACAATCCCTGGGACCAGGTGCAGGCCCTGGGGAGGTGTGTCATCCATGACCGCACTCCGCCGGAAGTAACGGTCGAGCGTGCCAGGGACGCGGAGATAATCCTGACCAGCAAGGTCAAGCTTGATGCGGTCACCCTGGAGGCGTTGCCGAGGCTCAGGTATATCTCGCTACTTGCCACGGGATACAACAACGTGGATGTGGAGACGGCCGGGAAACGGGGGATACCGGTTTCCAATGTCCCCGCATATTCCACCGAATCGGTCGCCCAGACCGCCTTTGCCCTGCTGCTGGAATTGGCTGCGCACGTGGGCATGCATGATGCCGCCGTAAAGGCCGGGGAATGGACCCGCTGTCCCGATCATTCCTTCTGGAAGGGCTCGATCGTCGAACTGGACGGTCTGACTCTGGGGATCGTCGGCTACGGCACCATCGGCCGGGCCGTGGCCAGGATCGCCGCCGCCTTCGGGATGCGGGTAATTGCCCATACGCCACGCATCCCCCAGGACCCCGGCCCGTTGCCGGTCAGTTTCGTTACCCTGGATGAACTGTTCGCCACTGCCGACGTGGTAAGCCTCAATTGCCCTCAGACCCCCGAGAATACCGGTTTTGTGAATGCGCGTCTGCTTGCTGTGATGAAGCAATCCGCCTTCCTGATCAACGTTGCCCGGGGCGGGTTGGTGAACGAGGCCGACCTGGCCCTGGCCCTTTGCTCCGGGCAGATTGCCGGTGCAGGCCTTGATGTGGTCGCCCACGAGCCGATGCTTCACGATAACCCACTCCTGGGCGCCCCCAACTGCGTCTTCACCCCCCACCTGGCGTGGGCCTCCCTGGCGGCCCGGCAACGGCTTATGGCCATTGTTGCGGCCAATGTGGCGTCGTTTCTGGCTGGGGCGCCGATCAATGTGGTGAACGGTCGGTATCTGTAACCGCAAGTCGTTGTACCTGTGTCACGGATTGAATGAAAACAGCCCGGCATCCGTCCGTGCGAGGCAGACTCACCGTGAAAAATCGATTGCTGCACCTATATTATTCCCTGTCATTGCGGACCCACCTGTTTCTGCTGGCATTTCTGCTCGCTTTGCCCGCCGTGGCGCTGATCATCCATTCAGGCATGACCCAGCGCCAGGATGCCATTCGGAAAGGCTTCTGGGAGGCGAAGAGACTGGTAAACGGCATTGCCACGGAACAGTACAACCTGTCCGGCGATGTGGAACAACTGCTGACCGTATTGGCCCAGACCCCTGACATCAAGGGGCATAACGCCGTCACGGCCACCGCACTGCTGAGCGACATCCTCAGGAAGAGCCCCCAGTACGGGAATATCGTCGTAGCCGATCGAAACGGCACGGTCTGGGCTTCGGCATTGCCCATGCCAAAGGCAATCTCCCTGAAGGAGAGGTTTGCCTTCCGGACTGCCGTAAAGACCCGTCAGCTTTCCTCGGGAGAATATGTTGTCGGCATGATCTCGGCCAAATCCACCATAGGGTTTGCCTATCCCATCATCAACGCGAAAGGCGCGATTGATGGCGTGATCGCCGCAAACATCAACTTCGACATCTATACCACGCTGCTGAATCAGGCCGACCTGCCCACACGCTCCGCTTTCAGCCTCATCGACCGCAACGGGGTCATCATATACAGGAACCTCCATCCTGAGCGTTTTGTCGGTAGCAGGCTCAAGGATAGTCTGTTTCAACGGATGAAAAACGGTCCGGACAGGGATGCCTTTATCGATCTGGATGTGACCGGTGAAAAACGGATCGTTTCCTACCGCACCCTGCGTCTGCATGGCGAACAACACCCTTACCTGTATATCCGTGCCAGTATTCCGCTTGAGGGAGTTCTGGGAAAGGCAAGACGGGCCGAACTCTACAATATAGCCATCCTGTCGCCCTTTCTGCTGGCTGCCATCATCATGGCCATACCTATCGGGAATACCTGTTTCATCAAGCGTATCCACAAACTGCGGGATGCCTCGCATCGGCTGGCGGCGGGAGACCTCCAGATCAGGGCTTCCGAGTCGGTCACGGGTGGCGAACTGGGGGAATTGGCCCGGGCCTTCGACAACATGGCCCGGCAGCTTGCCGAAAGGGAGCAGGCGTTGCGCAAAAACCAGGGTGAATTGGATGATCTCTACAACAACGCGCCGTGCGGGTACCATTCGCTGGACAAGGATGGCCTGTTCGTGCGTATGAATGATACCGAGCTGAACTGGCTGGGGTACACACGCGACGAGGTCGTCGGAAAGATAAAAATTACCGACATCCTCACGCCGGAAAGCCGGGACCTGTTCGAGAAGAGTTTCCCCATCCTCAAAAAACGCGGATGGTCACGTGACCTGGAGCTTGAACTGGTCCGCAAGGATGGGACCATCATACCGGCGTTGATAAATGCGACCACCATCAACGATGGGGAGGGTTCCTTCCTCTGCTGTCGCAGCACCGTCCATGACATGGGCGAGCGGAAAAAGGCTGAACAGGAACTCCATGAATTGAACCAAAGCCTGGCAAAACGGGTAGAGGAAGAGATCGGGCGGCGCCTCAAGCATGAGCGCCTGCTGGCCCGCCATGCCCGTCTGGCGGCCATAGGGGAGATGATCGGTGCAATCGCCCACCAGTGGCGGCAGCCGCTGGCCACGCTCGGAGCGATCATCCAGGGTATCAGGATGGCGTGGGAGGACAAGTGCATCGACAATGCATTCCTGGAAAACGCGGAGGCCGATGCACAGATGCAACTCTATTACATGTCCGACACCATCGAGGGGTTCAGGAACTTTTTCAGTCCGGAGAAGGTCATCGAGCGGTTCGACATCAGGAAAAAGATCCATGAGGTGGCATTGCTCGTTGCCCCCCAGTTTACCGATTCAGGGGTGAGTCTGGAAATAGTCGATAATTCGGAGGGCGTCGCGCTGGATATCAAGGGGTATCAAAACGAGTTCAAGCAGTCCATACTCAACCTTGTCAGCAACTCGCTGGATTCCATTGTGGAAAAGCAGCTTCAAGCCAATCGGTCCGAAATGGGTCCGGGGACGAATGGGCTGGTGGTACTCTCCATGGCCGGTGAAGGGGATACCGTCGTCCTAGAGGTTCGGGACAATGGTAACGGCATCCCGGGCGATTATGGCGACAAGGTGTTTGAACCGTATTTCACCAGTAAATCAGCGGACAAGGGGACCGGCATAGGGCTGTATATGTCAAAGCTGATCATCGAGGAGAGCATGGGGGGGCACTTGAGCTACACGAGCGGCCCCGATGAAACGGTATTCAGGATTGAACTGGCAAAGGATGATCACGGCAATGGAGACACACATGGAAAATAAATTGCCGCTTAAGGTTCTCTACATTGAGGATGAGCCCAAACTTCGCGAACGAATCTGTATCGTACTGCGGATGCGTTTTCAACAGGTATTTACAGCAGCCAACGGCAGCGAGGGCTTGGAGGTCTTTTCCCGTGAACGCCCCGACATCATCGTCAGCGACATCAAGATGCCGGTCATGGACGGCCTGGAAATGACGATGCGCATTCGGGAGATTGCACCGGAAGCCCCCGTCATCCTCAGCACCGCATTCACCGAGACAGCCTATCTCCTCAGGGCCATTGAACTGGGCGTGTCCGCCTATGTCCGCAAACCATTGGATTGTAGGCACCTTGTTGAGACCATCACCCGAACCGCAGCCCCCATATTGCAGAGGATCGAGTTGGAGCAGGCGCGGCAGGGAGAACATGCCTCACTGGAACTGCTCCTGGGGGACAGTCCGGCGATGCAGGAGGTGATTCGCAAGGCCAGGAAAATCGCCGGTACGGATTACTCCATTATTATCCAGGGGGAGACCGGCGTGGGCAAGTCTCATCTTGCAGCGATAATCCACGGGTTGAGCCCGCGCAAGCACCATCCCTTCATCCCGGTCACCATGAGTGCGTTGCCCGAATCATTGGTTGAGAGCCAGCTCTTCGGACACATCAAGGGTGCCTTTACCGATGCGGGTTCAACGAAGAAAGGTCTTTTCGAGGAGGCACACGGCGGTACAATCTTTCTTGACGATGTGGATTGCGCTCCACCAGCCATCCAGGCCAAGATACTGCATGCCGTCGAACAGAAGCGGTTTTTTCCCGTCGGCGGAACAAGACCGGTGGAGGTGGACATCCGCATTATCGCCGCCAGTAACCGGGACCTTCTGGATGAAGTGCACAACGGCAATTTCAGGGAGGACCTCTACTACCGGCTCGGCGACCTGGTGGTCGTTCTGCCGCCGCTTCGTGAGAGGGGAGATGATATTGCCGTTCTGGCGCGCATGTTTCTCAACGATGTGTCGCTTGAACTTGACAGAACCCCGCCCCGCCTGGCCCCTGACGCACTCTTTGCGTTGAATCGTCACCCGTGGCCCGGCAATGTGCGGGAGCTGAAGAGCGTGATGAAGCGGGTTGCCTTGTTTGCCGGAGAAACGGTTACGGGCGAGGATCTGGCCACTGTCATGACCGTCTTGCGGAAACCAGCGGCAGATATGGACATGACACGCCTCCAAACCCTTGATGAATTGAAATGCCAGGCAGTCAGACAAGCCCTGGCTGCAACAGGTGGCAAAAAAATGGAAGCCGCCCGCCTGCTGGATGTGGATTACAGCAGTTTTAAACGCATGCTTGAAAAGTATAACGTGTAACACTCGTCATTTTGCCTATCCCTGTCCGGCGCCCACTCTTCATTTTGCCCACCCCCACCTAAACCAGATCCACTGCAAGTTCAATAGATATAATATGTTGTGTGTGTGGCACTACTGTTGCTATGGATATGTGGACGCATGGATTATGGCGAGTCTTTGTCTGGAGATGTATACATGAACAAGTCTGATCTCATCAAATTGCTGGCCAATGAAAAAAACATTTCCCTGAAACGGGCCGATGAAGTTGTCAATATGGTTTTTGACGTGCTGACCAGCGCCATGGCCACGGGTGAACGAGTCAGTATCCGCGGCCTTGGCAGCTTTATAATCAAGGATTACGATCCCTATACCGGGAGAAATCCGAAAACAGGGGAACCGGTTAGCGTGGCTTCCAAAAGGCTTCCCTATTTCAGGGTCGGCAAAGAGGTGAAGGAGAATGTCCTGAGTTAGTCCTGTTGCCGGGTACGGCAGCAGGGGCGAGCATTGGACGGGGCAGTTGTCATACGGAAAGGGCATTACATGCCGCGCTGGGGTCTTCGTTATGGAGATAAAAACCGACACAATGGAAAGTTCGGAAGCTGCTGAGCCGCAACAGCGTCTCATGTGCAGTTTCTTGAAAAAACCGTTTCCTGAATGCTATTGCATGCGCCTGTCAAGCATGAACATCCCAAAAATCCTGGAGTTCTGTGCCGGTGAGTTCAAGTTTTGCCATATCTACCAACACAATGCGCACATGATTCCACCGTGGCAGGGCACGCCTCCCTCCACGTTGTGTCTTCTTAACGCGTAACTCTTACGTTACCTCGCTTTTCTGTGTCAATTATCTTACCGTAAAGGGGTCACACATGGCATTGTTCGTAGTGGTGGTTGCGTTTGCCTTGGTTGTTTTTGCCGTACAGTTCTACAATTATTCCGTTAAGCATTCAAAAAGAACGGAGAAACCCGCATGTTCGCCAGTGACATCAGATCAGCCCTTGCTTGATCAGTGACTGGACAACGATACGTGCCACATCCCTGCTGACCGTCAGCACCCTGCCAGGTTCCGATGTCTCTAGGCTTGCCGCCCATGTCAGCTTGCCGCTGGCGACATCGAACAGGTCAGCCTGCATGGTTGCCACCGTATAGGTGATGACGGTCGGCGGTTCATACAACATACCCGTCCCATAGTAGCCGTTCATGTTCCATGTGTTGAAGGCGGGCGGATACCAAAAGTCCGGATAGCCGGGGTAGCCGCCCCAGTAACCGGGAACCACGTTGGTTTTCTGCTCGATCATGGTGGTCCGCACGTTAAGCACCGCTTCAACGCCGGATAGTTTTACGGCCCTGTCCAGTGCCATTACCTTGTCTCCCCCGTCAGGCTGCATCAGAGAATAACTCGCCACGGCTTCGACGCCATGCCGCCGCAATTCGGCTGCCATGACATCCTCATAGACGCGGCGTTCGTTGATGTTCCTCCCCGTGCTCGACACCAGCAGCTTATGATATGGTTTTACGGACAACATGTCCGGATTGCGCCACGTATCGACCAGCGAGGTTGTAGCGCAGGATGCGAGCAGCAGGACAACCAGAAACCCTCCCGCGTATCTTGCAACTGTCGCACGCATACACCCTACCTCCTTTCACTGCATTTTTTTATAGTATAGCACGGTCGCTGCCCTGAAAATCGACCTGCTCCGCGTTGTCGTTGCAAATTATTAATTTATTATGTATACCTCCTGTCAGGAGAAGACATTATGAGCGCTGAAGTGACGAAGATATTGGTGGTGGATGATGACGCCTTTGTGCGCGACATGCTCTCGACGATCCTTGAGGCCAGCGGCTATCGGGTGGTGACCGCCGAAAACGGCGCCGCTGCGCTGGAAAGCTACATCGCCGATGCGGGCATAGACCTCATTGTTTCCGATGTCAACATGCCGGAAATGGACGGGGTGCAACTGATCAAGGAGCTTCGCAGGAACAACCATGACGTACCGATCATCATCGTCACCAGCGTAAGCAGTATCGCGGTTGCGGTTGAGGCCCTCAACAGCGGGGCCATCGACTATGTGCTCAAGGACGAGAGCATCCAGGATACCATCATCATTACGGTCAAAAAGGCGATAGAGAAGCACCAGATGAAGAAGCACAATATCCAGCTCGTCGCGGATCTTGCGCTTAAAACCTCTGAGCTGGAAAACGCCCTTTCATCGAGGACCGCCATCATCAATAACATGCCCGATGGCCTGCTCGTCACCAACGCCGAGTACCTCATAACCCTCGCCAACCCCGCCCTGGTGGGGATGTTCGGGCTTGAACGGATGGAGCTTGAGGGCAAGGACTGTCGCGGGATATTCAACGAAAATCTCGTGTCGCTTCTGGATAAGATTCGTTCGGAGCAGGAGGCTGTTTTCACTGCCCAGGTTGAGTTGCAGGGGGGCAGGACAGGATCGGCGATCGTCTCGGCGATCCGCAGGAAACTGTATTCATCGGCCCGGCAGGATGAGTTCATCGGGGCACTGGTGATCGTACGTGACGTGACCTCTGAAAAAGAGGTCGGCAGGATGAAGGATGAATTTATTTCCACCGTCTCGCATGAACTCAGGACCCCCTTGACCTCCGTGCTCGGCTTCACGAGGGTTATCCAGAAAAAGCTTGATGAGGTTATTTTCCCCCAGCTACCGACCAACGACGCCAAAGCGGTCCGGGCAATGGCGCAGGTAAACGACAACATCCGTATCATCATCTCCGAAGGGGAACGGTTGACCGCCTTGATCAACGATGTCCTTGATCTGTCAAAGATGGAGGCAGGTAAAATCGAGTGGAAGATGGAACCGGTCGCCATCGAGGAGATACTCGACCGGGCCATCGCCGCCACGGCGTCATTGTTCGAGGACAAGGGGCTCGACTTGAACAAGGTTATTGCCCCCGGTCAACTGATTGTGGAAGGCGACAAGGACCGGCTGATCCAGGTGGCGATCAATCTTATTTCCAATGCGCTCAAGTTTACCGACAGGGGGGCCGTAACGGTCATGGCCAGGATGGCGGGGATGGGCGAGGGAAGCGCCAATGGCGGCGCTTACAGCGGGTTTGAACAGGACGCCGTCCTTGTCTCGATCATCGATACCGGCATTGGCATTGCCGAGAAGGACCGTACGCTGGTCTTTGAGAAGTTCAAACAGGTTGGTGATACCCTGACCGACAGGCCCAAGGGCACCGGTCTTGGACTCCCCATATGCAAGCAGATCGTGGAGCACCACGGCGGCAGGATCTGGGCGGAGAGCCGCGTGGGGGAGGGGAGCACCTTTTCATTCGTCCTGCCCGGCGCGCCGCCTGCTCCGGAATTCTAGCCAACACTCCAATCCTCGCGGGCTTACAGCACGGGCGGGTGGTAGTGGGTATATACCAACAGTCGTCGGACAAAATGGGCAGGGGGAAGGCGCGTCATGTTTGACTGGTTTCGCAGGAAAGACGAACCTCCGCGGCAGTTTCCCGATAACGATGCCGCCTTTGCCCATGCCTGCACCATGGGGTACCGCCTGTTGCTGAATGCGCTGGTGCCCGGTTTGGTGGTGGGGGAAGGTCGGCGGGGTAGTGAGGGCGAGCGCTGTTTCCGTCTGCGCCTTGCCGGCCCGCAGGGTGCGCTCGACATGTGGGGCTGTACCATGGCGGATGCGCCGGGCTATCCCCAAGTGGGCGACCTGGTGGCCTTCCGTATTGTCAGGATCGCCACGGAACTGCCTGAGGATGCAAGTCTGATCGGCTACATAGCGTGCAAACTCGAACCGGTGCTGGAAGGAAGAAAGGGATGGCGAATCGCCGTCAACTACACCCCGCCCCATCTCAAACCCGAACTTCGTCTGTAAGAAATCACATCATCCGATCTTGACTGTTTCCGGTCCCTTCCTTTTGACCGACATGGAGAAGGGGGTATACTTAAACGCGTAGTGCCCCGGAGGTCTCCATGCGGTTATGCACCCTTGCCATGTGTCTGTTTCTGTGCTGCGCCGTACTTCTGTCGGCCGCGCCGCCCGTGATACGGGTCGTTGCCGTCCATGACCCGATCACCCCCGTGATTGCCCAATTCCTCCATCGCACCATTGAGGATGCGGCCAGGCGGGGGGACAGCCTGCTGCTGATCGAGTTGGACACACCGGGAGGGCTTGATAGTGCCATGCGGCGGATTGTCCAGGACATCTTTGCCAGCCCGGTACCGGTGGCGGTGTATGTGGCGCCATCCGGGGCGCGTGCCGCCTCGGCGGGCGCCATCATTACCCTGGCTGCGGACATCGGCGCCATGGCGCCCGGCACCAATATTGGGGCGGCCCACCCGGTTTCCATGGGCGAGAAGGGCGACAAGACCATGGAAGATAAGGTGGTCAACGACGCAGAAGCCTACGCAGAGGGGATTGCCCGCAAACGGGGCCGGAACGAGGCTCTGGCGCGCAGTATGGTGCGTGACAGCATCTCCCTGAGTGCCGACAAGGCGTTGACCGGTCATGTCATCGATATCATAGCACGGGACCGGGGCGACCTGTTGCGACAACTGGATGGGCGCCGGATCAGCCGCGACGGCAGGGAGATGGTCCTGCGGCTGGCCGGGGCCGAGGTGGTCACGGCGGAGATGGGGCCGGTGGAACGGGTTCTCAACGCCATCAGCAACCCCAACGTAGCCTATGTCCTGATGATGCTGGGCATGCTGGGGTTGTTCTTCGAACTCTCCAATCCCGGCGTGATCCTGCCCGGCGTGATCGGCGGCATATCGCTGATCCTGGCCTTTTTTGCCTTCCAGACCCTGCCGGTCAACTATGCCGGGGTCCTGCTGATCCTCCTGGCGCTGATCCTGTTCATTGCCGAGATCAAGGTCGTATCCCATGGGATGCTGACGCTCGGCGGGGTGATAGCCATGGTTTTGGGGTCGCTCATGCTGTTCGAATCGCCGGAAACTTACCTGCGGGTTTCCTGGAGCGTAATAGGGGTGACGGTGCTGGCCACGGCCGGGTTCTTCGTCTTTGCCGTCACCAAGGCATTGCGCGTCCACCGCCTGCGGCCGACCACGGGCCGGGAAGGCTTGATCGGCGAGGAGGGGTGGGCCGAAAGCGGGATCGCCCCGGAAGGGAAGGTATTTGTCCGTGGCGAATACTGGGACGCCTGGAGCGACGAACCGATTGCGGTCGGTACCAAAGTGGTGGTGGAGGCGGTGCAAGGGATGAGGCTCAAGGTGAAAAGGATTTCGTAGGGGCGGCGGGGTCTCCCCGCCATCAGATAATGGAGGGCATCATGTTCACTATCTTCAATTATGTGCCGTTTGCCTTTGTCTTCATTCTCTTCGTGATGTTCGCAGCCAGTGCGGTGCGGATCTTGCCCGAGTACGAGCGTGGGGTGTTGTTCCGACTGGGGAGGCTGGCCGGGGTGCGGGGGCCGGGACTGTTCTTCATCATCCCCGGTATTGACCGGCTGGTGCGGGTGACGCTCCGTACCGTGGTCATGGATGTGCCACCCCAGGACGTGATCACCCACGACAACGTAACGGTCAAGGTCTCGGCGGTGATCTATTTCCGGGTCATGGAGCCCCAGAAGGCGATCGTTGATGTGGAAAACTACCTGTATGCCACCAGTCAACTGTCCCAGACGACCCTGCGCAGCGTGCTGGGACAGGTGGACCTGGACGAACTTCTGGCCAACCGGGAGAAGATCAACAAGGAGTTGCAGGAGATCCTCGACCGCCATACCGGTCCGTGGGGGGTGAAGGTCGCCAACGTTGAGGTGAAGAACATCGACCTGCCCCAGGAGATGCAGCGGGCCATTGCCAAGCAGGCCGAGGCGGAGCGCGAGCGGCGCGCCAAGATAATCCATGCCGAGGGCGAACTCCAAGCTTCGGAGAAGCTGGCCCAGGCCGCCACGGTGCTGGCCTCGGAGCCGACCGCCCTGCAGTTGCGTTACCTGCAGACCCTGACGGAGATCGCCGCCGAGAAGAACTCCACCACCATCTTTCCGGTACCCATCGACCTGATCAGGATGTTTCTGGAGAAGCAGGGCACGGCTTGAATTTTCTCTTCCACCTCCATCTGTCCGGCAACGCCCCGGACATCCTGACGGGCAACCTGATGGGCGACTTCGTCAAGGGACGGATCAGTGACGACTACCCACCATGTCTTCGGACCGGCATCGAGTTGCACCGCCGGATAGATTCCTTTGCCCAGAATCATCCCTGCTTTCAACGGAGCAGGGCACGCATTGCCCCCTGCTACGGGCTTTGGCGCGGAGTGCTGGTGGATCTGTTTTACGACCATTTTCTGGCGGCCGAATGGGAACAATGGTCGTCGGAGCCCTTCGAGGCCTACCTGAAACGGGCGCGGGGGATGGTGGAGGCCAATCATCGCTTTCTGCCCGAGAGGATGCGGGAGGTGCTGCCGGTGATCTTCGGGGAGTTGATCCCATCGTACCGCGAGGTGCAGGGAATTGGGGCTGCCTTGGAGCGCATGGCGCGACGACGGGTGCGTCGCCCCAACCCCCTGGCAGGTGGGGAAGAGGAACTGGTGCGGCATTACGGAGAAATACGGGACGATTTCCGGAATTTCATGCCCGAGGTGCAGCGGTTTGCGGCTGATTATCTCGAATCAAGGGGATGATTTGACCGCGTATCAAAAGCAAATGACGTGACAATAAGAAATCCCCGAGAGACGCGCGGGGATTATGTTTCATATTGTAAAAGTTGTTACTCCGCGGAAGCCTGTGTAGCCGGCGAACCTTCTCCGGCCGGTTTTTTCCTCCTCCTCCGCCGCTTCTTGGCCGGCTCTCCCGTTTCAGGATTCACCCTTGCCGTGACAGGCGCTTTCGAGGCCGCTGCGGTGGCTGTCTTCCTGGCCGGACCCCCTTTGTGTGCGGGTCTGCCGCCTCCTCGCCCACCGGCCGTGCCTTCCCTTTTCAGGTCATGTTTATGCTTCGGCCGGGCAACCCGGTTGTAATCGTTGACGAACAGGTCGTCCTCGGCCCACTCGGTGGGGATTTTATGCTTGATATATTCTTCGATGGCCTCCAGGAAAAAGGCGCCGTCCTCATCCGCCAGGGAGATGGCCTTGCCCTCGGCCCCGGCCCGGGCGGTGCGGCCGATGCGGTGCACGTAATCCTCGCAGTCCTGAGGAAGGTCGTAGTTGATGACGTGGGAGACCCCCTCGATGTGCAGGCCGCGCGAGGCCACGTCCGTGGCAATCAGGATCGGCAATCTGCCTTCCTTGAAATCAGCCAGAATGCGCATCCGCTTGCGCTGCTCCACGTCACCGGAGATGACCCGGCAGGGGAACTCGTTGGCGTTCAGCCGATCGTGCAGGAACTCGCCCTCTCGCTTGGTGTTGACGAAGATCATGGTGCGCTCCATCCCTTCGCGCCTGAGCAGACCCAGGAGGAGGGGAAACTTCTCCTTGCGCGAGCAGTGGTACAGCACCTGTTCGACCCGCTCGGCGGTCATCTTCTCCGGAGTGACGGAGACCTTGTCCGGCAGGTTCATGAACTCGTAGGCCAATTCCATAACCCGCTGGTTGAGGGTGGCGGAGAACATCAGATTCTGGCGCTTGTCAAAGGGGGGCAGACGGCGCAGGATGAAACGCAGGTCGGCGATGAACCCCATGTCGAACATACGGTCGGCCTCGTCGATTACCAACATCTCGATCTCTTTCAGGCTGTAGACCTTTTGCTTGAGGTAGTCGATCAGCCGGCCGGGGGTGCCGATGATCACGTCGGCCCCTTCGCGCAGGGCATCCCGCTGTTTCATGTAATCAACCCCGCCATAGATGGCCTGGATGGTAAAACCACAATATTTCCCCAGCAGTTGGGCATCCTGCTCGATCTGCACCACCAACTCGCGGGTCGGAGCCAGGATCAGGGCCCGTGGATGGGTGCCTTTTCTCTCGGGGGCGGCCAGGAGGCGTGTAAAGAGGGTCACCAGAAAAGCGGCGGTCTTGCCGGTGCCGGTCTGGGCCTGGCCGGCCACGTCCGTGCCGGAGAGCGTGAGGGGAAGGGTGCGCTCCTGGATGGGGGTGCAATCGGTAAAGCCGGCTTCGGCAATGCCCTGGCGGAGCTGTTCCGGCAGTTTGAGTTCATCAAATTTCATGTAATCAATCCTCGTACTGAATTGCCTTTGGTTAGATCCAAACTACCATATACCGCGGCGGCCGGTCTGGCAATGGAAACCTTATGTCAGTGGGCGCGTCAATGGCTAGAAATGCTTTGACAAACAGGTTTTCATTCCTTTACTATGACGAAAATTTACCCCGAGGAACCTCTTGATGCAGGCTGTTTTGAATATCATTGGCGACGATCTGAAGCGCGTCGAACAGCAATTCCGCAAAGACCTGGAGTCCGATGTCCCCCTGATCCGCAAGGTGGGGGAATATGTGCTTTCCAGCGGCGGGAAACGCGTTCGCCCGGCATTGCTTCTGCTGGCGGCCAGGCTCTGTGATTATCAGGGGGACAAGGCTGTTCCGCTGGCCAGCGTCGTTGAATTCATCCATACCGCCACCCTGTTGCACGATGACGTTGTGGACAGCGCCACCCTGCGTCGCGGCATTGCCTCGGCCAATACCCTGTGGGGCAACGAAGCCTCGGTGCTGGTGGGCGATTTTCTGTTTTCCAAATCATTCTCCCTGATGGTCACCGCCGGCAGTCTCGATATCCTGCGGGTGTTCTCCGGTGCCACCACCATCATTGCGGAAGGGGAGGTCATGCAACTGCTCTGCACCGGCGAGATCGACCTGTCGGAAGAGCGTTATATCGATGTGGTGCGCTCCAAAACCGCCATCCTCATGTCGGCGGCCTGTGAGGCGGGTGCAATCCTTGGCAATGCCTCTGCCGAAAAGACGAAGGCCCTGGCCGATTTCGGCATGGATCTGGGGATTGCGTTTCAACTCATGGATGATACACTCGATTACATCGCCTCCGAGGAGGAGTTCGGCAAGAGCATCGGCCACGACCTGGAAGAGGGGAAGATTACCCTGCCATTGATCCATACGTTACGCCAGTGCTCGGAGGAGGAGCGGGAGACCATCGTCGCCGTTATCGAAAAGGACGAGATGTCGCTGGAAGACTTTCGCGACGTGTCCGGCCTTGTGAAGCGCTATGAAGGCATAGATTACACGGTGGCGACGGCGCGGCGCTATATTGGGGACTGTGCGGAACACCTGCTGGGATTTGTTCCGGGCCATGTCCGCGATGCCTTGCTGGAACTGGCCGACTACGTGGTTACCCGCAGCAGGTAGTCTTCACCATCCCACTGGCAGTTACCCGAGAATCCATCATTCCCCCGGAGGAACCACATGAAGAAGTACCTGAGCCTTTTTGCGGTCATGATTGTGCTTGCGGTGGTGGCGGCCTGTAACCGAAACGGGGCGAACAAGGCCGCCATGCCCGTTGAAAACAACCCGGCCCCGGAGGTGATCGTCAACAGTCTGAGCGGCACTCCGCTCAAACTGTCCGATCTGAAGGGCAAGGTGGTTCTGCTTAATTTCTGGGCCACCTGGTGTCCCCCCTGCCGCTCGGAAATTCCCTCCATGATGAAACTCAATACGGCCATGGCAGGCAAACCGTTCCAGATGGTTGCGATCTCCATCGATGAGGGAGGGCGCCCGGCCATCGAATCGTTCTTCCAGGCCAGCGGCTTCAGCCTGCCAGCCTATATTGATCCGGACAACCGCGCCGCCAAGACCTACGGCATCACCGGGGTGCCGGAAACTTTCATCATCGACAGACAGGGTGTTATTGTGAAAAAGGTCATCGGTCCCATGGAGTGGGACAGCCCCGAGGTGGGAGCCTTTCTCGAAAAACTGATGAAATAGGGGGAGATCGTGCATCCTGAACATGTATCTTACG
>DAIERH010000169.1 GCA_027346925.1 Geobacter sp. | reverse complement strand
ATCGGACAGGTAGGCCGTACCCTTGGTCAGGATACGCTCGTCGGCGGTCTGGACATGGGTGTGGGTGCCGATCACGCAACTCGCCCGGCCGTCCAGGTACCACCCCAGGGCGCTCTTCTCCGAGGTGGCCTCGGCATGGAAGTCCACGAAGATGACCTCCGTCTCCTGTTTGAGCCGTTCGATCTCCCGGTCGGCGGTGCGGAAGGGGCATTCCAGGTTCTTCATGTAGACCCGTCCTTCCAGGTTGAGCACCCCGATCCTGACGCCGCCGGGGGTGGTGAACAGGGCGCTCCCGCAGCCGGGAACCCCGGCGCTGTAATTGGCCGGCCGCAGGATACGGGGGTCGGCCAGCACCTGCGGTATCTGTTCCTTCTTGTCCCAGATATGGTTGCCGCTGGTGATGCAGTGCACACCCAGGTCGAACAACTCCCGGGCGATATCAACGGTCAGGCCGAAACCGGCCGCGGCGTTCTCGCCGTTGGCGATCACCAGATCCACATGGTGGCGGTCCACCAGGCGGTGCAGCTCACGGGAAAGTGCCTGGCGCCCCGGCTTGCCGATGATGTCGCCTATGAAGAGGATGGTTACGGGCATGAGGCTGGCAGTTCCTTAATCACCCCGCCCCCTCCTGATTCAGGAGGGGGTGCCCGTCAGGGCGGGGGTGGTACGATGTTACCGAGCGTACTCAACCGCTCGCGTTTCCCGAATCACGTTGACCTTGATCTGGCCGGGATAGGTCATCTCGGCCTCGATCTTCTTGGCGATGTCGCGGGCCATGATGAGCGACTGCTCGTCGGTCACCTGTTCGCTGGAGACCATGACGCGGATCTCGCGGCCGGCCTGGATGGCAAAGGAGGAGCTGACGCCGGTGAATGAGGTGGCGATGCGCTCCAGGTCTTCCAGACGCTTGACATAGGTCTCCATCATCTCCCGCCGGGCACCGGGGCGGGCACCGGAAAGGGCGTCGGCCGCCTGGACCAGGACCGCCAGCACGGTGGTCGGCTTCTCGTCCTCGTGGTGGGCCATGATGGCATGCACGATCTTGGGGGATTCGCCGTATTTGCGGGCCAGTTCGGCGCCGATCACCGCATGGGAACCCTCAACCTCGTGATCCACGGCCTTGCCCAGGTCGTGCAAGAGCCCGGCGCGCTTGGCCTGCTTGACGTTGATGCCCAGCTCGGCGGCCATGATGCCGCACAGGAAGGCCACCTCCAGCGAATGCTGGTAGACGTTCTGGGTGTAGGAGGTGCGGTACTTGAGGCGCCCTATCAGTTTGAGGACCTCGGGATGGATGCCGTGGACCCCCAGGTCGAACGCGGCCTGCTCGCCGGCCTCCTTGATGGAGAGCTCCACCTCTTCGGTGGCCTTGGCCACCACCTCCTCAATCCGGCCCGGATGGATACGGCCGTCGGCGATCAGCTTTTCCAGCGACAGGCGGGCCACCTCGCGGCGCACCGGATTGAAACCGGACAGGATCACCGCCTCGGGGGTGTCGTCGATGATCAGGTCGATGCCGGTGGCCGCCTCCAGAGCGCGGATGTTGCGGCCTTCGCGGCCGATGATGCGCCCCTTCATCTCATCCGAGGGGAGCGGTACCACCGAAACGGTCCGCTCGGCCACATATTCCCCGGCGTAGCGCTGAATGGCCAGGGCCATGATCTCCTTGGCCTTCTTGTCGGCGGTCTCCCTGGCCTCCTCCTCGATGACTTTTATTCGCTTGGCCACATCGTGCTTGGCCTCGCTCTCCATGGCATCCATCAGTTCCTTCTTGGCCTCCGCGGCCGACATACCCGAAATGGCCTCCAATTTGGCCTTCTGGGCAAGGACCGCCTGTTTCGCTTCCTCTTCCCGCTGTGCCAGGGTCTGCTCTTTCTGGGAAATGACCTGTTCTTTCTTGAGGATGTCCAACTCCTTCTGGTCAAACAGGGCAACCTTCTTATCCAGGTTTTCTTCCTTCTGCTGCAGGCGTTTTCCAGGTTCTGGAGATCCTTTTTCTTCTCCCGCATCTCCTGTTCATGCTCTTCCTTGGCCGCAATGGCCGCGTCCCTGGCCTTGAGTTCGACTTCCTTGGTGATGGTGTCGGCCTCGCGCCGGGCATCCTCGATCACCTTGCTCGCCAGTTCCTCGGCCTGCCTGACGATGGAATCCGCATCCTTCTTGCTGAACCTGGTCCCTGCAAAATAGGCCCCGGCGGCTACCACCAGGGTAATAACGACCATCCAGATACTCACTTCCATATCAATAACCTCCTCTATGTGAATCCGGCCCACCTTTGTGGCGCCGGTTACTTCCGCACCGGATGATGCGCTTGTCAGTGACGATGATCTCCATCCGTATGTCATGCCCCTCGGCGGGGATGGCAGCGTCGATCACCTGAAAATCGTGGCATAACCCAACCAGGTGGGCCTTTCGGCCTGGATGGGTGAGAAAACGGTCGTAAAACCCCTTGCCGAAGCCGATCCGGTGCCCGGCCAGGTCAAAGGCAACACCGGGAACGACGATCAGGTCCGCCTCATCGGCCCCATGGTCCGGACCTGTGGCACAGGGTTCCAGGATACCGAAACAACCGGATTCGAGGCAGTCGAGACCCGTCACCTGGCGCAACACCATCTCCCGGCCGCAGACCGCCGGATAGAGCACCCGTTTTCCCGCCTGAAAGGCCGCCGCAAGGATGTCCGCGGTATCGGTCTCGTTGCGGGTCGGCGAGTAGAGCGCAATGCAGGTTGCACCGTGATACTCCTCCAGCGTAACCAGGTTGTGCTGGGCGGAACGGCTGGATGCCAGCCATTCGTCACTGCTGAGCGTCCCGCGCCGGGCGAGCATCTGTTGCCGGAGAGATCTCTTTGGCATATCACCTTCACACGGCACCGGGAGTTGCGCATTCGCCCCGCCACCGGAGAGTCACTTGTGTATGAATCGGGTACGGCGCACTGCTCTGGTGATGCCCGGCGGGGGGCCGGGAAGATCGTTCAGGGAGGGGAAAGGCGTGGAATGGCTCAAGAGTGCCATGGAATGAGATGATTGCTCTGGTTCCTGTGCTTTTGGAGCGATTCCATCCTTTCGTTGACGGATATATTCTGCGGATGTCAGGTATCAGCAAACAGGGGTGGCCGCAACATCGCCCCTGTCGGGTCTGATTGGGTCTGCTGCGAATATATGATCAAGTCTCCCTGAAGAGACCGTGTATCTATTTATACTTTGTAACTTGAACCTGATGTTATGCCTTTGCCAGCCTGTCGATGAACCCCTGCAGCCTCGCCTCAACAGAGGCGTCAGGTTTCCCGGCCCCCCGCAGTTCCAGCAGTTCCTCGGCCGTGTTGAGCAGGGCCAGGGTCAGGACCAATTGGGCGTCACCACTCCTGAGGGCGCCCCCTATCTCCAGCAGCCTGCCGTTGACGAAGGTCTCGACCGCCTGCACCTTTTCGGGGGGGGCGGAACTCCTGACCGATATCTCCCGGCCCAGCACCGTAACCAGGTGGGTCGTTTTCATATGCGGCGGCTCAAATCCCTTCCAGCTTGCCGAGGATGGCATCGACGCGCGACTTGAGCCCTTCCCGCTCGGCAAGGAAGCGTTGGTTTTCCTCGGACAGCCGGGTATTTTCGGCTTTCAGGGCCGCATATTTTTCCAGAAGCTCGCCGATCTTCGTGTCGAGCGTTTCAAAAAGTTCCTGGTTCATCGTGTCCGTCTCCTTTCGGGACATGCTACCATACCCGCAAGCCAACGCGAAGTCAAGACCTAATTGCGTGAAATCGCGAGGTTCCCTGGTCCGCGGGCCATGCTCGGGACCGGTTTTGCTACTCCTGGAAGAGGGCATCCGTGAACTCCTGCGGATCAAAATCCCGCAGGTCGTCGATCGCCTCGCCCACGCCGATGTAGCGTACCGGAAGGGCGAATTCATGGCTGACCGCCACCACGATGCCCCCCTTGGCAGTGCCGTCCAGCTTGGTCAGGGCGATTCCCGTGACATGGGCAGCCTCTTTGAAGAGCCGGGCCTGGGACAGGGCGTTCTGGCCGGTGGCGGCATCCACGACCAGCAGCGTTTCATGGGGGGCGCCGGGGATCTCCCGCCCGATGACCCGGCGGATCTTCTTCATCTCCTCCATCAGGTTGACCTTGGTATGCAGCCGGCCGGCCGTGTCGATGATCAGGATGTCCACCTGCCGGGCCAGGGCCGCCTTGCAGGCGTCGAAGACCACCGCCGAGGGGTCGGCACCCTCCTTGTGGCGGATCACATCCACCCCGGAACGCTCCCCCCAGACTACCAACTGCTCGGACGCGGCGGCACGGAAGGTGTCGGCCGCCGCCAGGAGCACCCGCTTGCCGTCGGCCGAGAAGCGGGAGGCCAGCTTGCCGATGGTGGTGGTCTTGCCCACGCCGTTCACCCCAATCACCAGCAGCACGAAAGGATGCTGGCCAGCGATCTCCAACCTGCCGTGATGGGCCGTCAGGCGCTTCAGGATCTCCTCCTTGAGTGCCACACGCAGGGCCGCGCCATCCTTCAGCTCGTTGCGGCCAAGGCGTTCCTCCAGTCCACGGATCAGTTCCACCGTGGTCTTCACGCCAATGTCCGAGGTGATCAGGATCTCTTCCAATTCCTCCAGCGTGTCGGCGTCGATCTCCTTCCTGCCCAACACCAGGGCGTCGATCCGGCCCACCAGGCCATCCTTGGTCTTTTTCAGGCCCAAGGCCAGGCGGCCGAACAGGCCCGTCTTGGGGGGGGGAGAGGCGTTGACCGGTGGTGGCGCCACATTCTCGGCAGTATCGGCAACAGAGGTTTCGCCGCCGATCCTGTCCATCAGCCCCCGCAGGAAGCCCTTCTTTTCCGACCGTTCCATCATATCTCCTTCTTGAGCAGTTCGACGCTGCAGCGAAAATGACGGAGTGCCTGGGCCACGGGGCAACCCCGGCCGACCCGCAGCACCAGCGCGTAATCCTGATCCACGGCACCGATGATGAGGTGAGCCTCCCTGGCGGTCACCACCACGTCCTCGACCTCACCCACCCGTCCGTTGGCGTGGATCTCCTTGAAGCGGTTGAGGATGATCCCCTTGTGGGCCGCAACGAAACGGATATCGTAGGGGTCGCAGTGGCAGTGTTCCTGCACCGCCTCCCCCTCCCAATCCACCAGGATGGCGCCCACCGCAAGGGGCGTGCGATCCACCAGATTCTTCAGAATGTCCTGAATCGGCATACATAACTCCCGATCGGTGCTGCAACGTCAGATTTGAGATGATACCAAGGCGGAGCGGAGAAGGCGCCCGAGGCGTACCGATGGTACGTCGAGGGTGGCGACGACGCGACAACGCAGGTAGCGCTCAAATATGACGTTGCTCTTAATGCAGCCTGACCGACACCACCTTTGAGGCCCCCGGCTCCTCCATAGTAATGCCGTACAGGGTGTCGGCCACCTG